>SBFS01000057.1 GCA_006227825.1 Burkholderiales bacterium
CTGGCCGACGACCTGCTGGTGGTCATGCGCGTCTACTTCGAAAAGCCGCGCACCACCGTGGGCTGGAAGGGCTACATCAACGACCCGCACCTGGACGGCAGCTTCGCCATCAACGAAGGCCTGGAACTGGCCCGCACGCTGCTGCTGGACATCGTCGGCCTGGGCCTGCCGGTGGGCACCGAGTTCCTGGACCTGCTGAGCCCGCAGTTCATCTCCGACCTGGTCAGCTGGGGCGCCATCGGGGCGCGCACCACCGAGAGCCAGAGCCACCGGCAACTGGCCTCGGGCCTCTCCTGCCCGGTGGGCTTCAAGAACGGCACCGACGGGGGCGTGAAGGTGGCGGTGGACGCCATCGTGGCCGCGCAGTCACCGCATGCGTTCATGGGCATGACCAAGATGGGACAGGCCGCGATCTTCGAGACACGCGGCAATGCGGACTGCCATGTCATCCTGCGCGGCGGCAAGGCGCCCAACTACGGCCCCGGGGATGTGGGCGCGGCCTGCGCGCTTCTGGGTGCGGCCGGCCTGAGAGAGCAGGTGATGATCGACCTGTCGCATGCCAACAGCAGCAAGCAGCACCGCCGGCAGATCGAGGTGGCCGCCGCCGTGGGCGAACAGGTCGCTGCCGGCGAGACGCGCATCACCGGCGTGATGATCGAGAGCCACCTGCACGAGGGCCGGCAGGACATCGTCCCTGGCCAGCCGCTGCAGCGCGGCGTGAGCGTGACCGATGCCTGCATCGGCTGGGACCAGACCGTGCCGGTGCTGCGGGGTCTGGCCGGGGCGGTGCGGGCGCGGCGGGCGCGCCGCTGATGCTGCAGGCGCCGGCTCAGCGCGGACGGCGCGGCGCGGCCGGTCCGCGGCCTTCGAGGTGGCGGAAATTGATGCGGCCCTTGGTCAGGTCGTAGGGCGAGAGTTCGAGCGAAACGCGGTCACCGGCGAGGATGCGGATGTGGTGCTTCTTCATCTTGCCGGCGGCATAGGCCACCAGCTGGTGCCCGTTGTCCAGGGTCACGCGGTAGCGCGAGTCGGGCAGCACCTCGTTGACGATGCCCGACATGTCGATCAGTTCTTCCTTGGCCATGTGTCGTTTTCCTTTGCTTGCAATGTTCTGGTTCGATCCGGGCCGGTCCAGGCCCGCCGCGGCAGGGCGGCGCGCATGTCAGGCCGCCGGGCGACCGCGGAGGCGGACCGCCCGGGCGGATCCGGCAGACCGGGAAGGGCCCGCCGGCCGGCGTCTCGGTCCGGACAGGGAATGCAGGGTGCCGGTGCAGATCCGGGTGGCCCGGGCCGGTGTCCGCAGCGGGGCGGACAGGGCACAGGCCCGCGAAAGGCCCTCAAGGGAGACAGCCCCGCGGGCCGGTGCCAACCGGTGCGGGCTTTCAGGGCCGGGTGTCCTGACGCCAGGGCTGATCACCCTGCGTCAAACCCGATATTTTAGCAGGGTAGCGAAAAACGTGCCAACCTTTTGAGCTGCCGGCACCAGGGGTGGGTCGGGGTGGTCAGGAACAGCGCAGGGCAAACTGCTCCTGCCGCAGGTCCTGGCGTTCGGCGCGCAGCCGGTCCTGCTGCGCGCCGCTGATCGGCTGGCGGGCCTCGCTGTCGATGCGGGCGATGCGCTCGGCGATCTGGCGGCAGCGCCGGACGCCGGCGGCGGCACCGGCCGTGTCCCGGGGCGGGGCAACGCGGGCAGGACCCCCACCGGCCACGGGCTGCAGCGCCAGCCGCCGCTGCTCGGCCAGCCGGGTCTGCTGGGCCAGCGACATGTCGGCGGGCACGGTGGTGATGCGGTCGACCTGGCTGCCCTGGCGGTGGCAATGGGTGCGCGACCAGAAGTGCGCACCCTCGTGGTTGCGGCAACGGTAGAGCGTGGTGCTCGCCGCGGCCCCGGCGGGCGGGGGCACCGCCGCCGGCAGGTGCACATCCTCGGTCTCGGCGCCGGCCGGACAGGCCAGGTCGGTGAAGCTGACGCGGCCATCCAGAACGCACTTGCGGGCCGTGGCGCGGCGGGTCGGCTCGGCTGCGGGGGCGGCCCGCTCGTGCGGCGCCTCGGGCTGCATGCCGTGCCGGGTCGCCGGTGCCGTCAGGGGTGCCCCGGCCAACGACCCGGTGCCACCCCCCTCGCCGGGCCCGCCGGGCAGTGAAGGCCGGGCGGCGGCCGGCTCCGGCTTGGCCCCGAGCACCCCAACGGCCTGGCGCAACCCGGTCAGCGCCGTCCCCGGCCCCCAGACCGACAGGCCGATGAGTCCGAAGCCGGCCACCGCCAGCAGCACGGCCAGCCAGGTCAGACGGCTCGATGGCGGGGGCGCGAACGGCGGCCCGCTCGGGACAAAGGACCCGTCGTCGGCGGGATCGGCCCGACCGGCTGCACGGTCGGCGGAGGCGGGATCGGTCATCGGCGCAGGGCGTGGCAGGGCAGGTGGCGGCTGGGGGACCAGTCTGCCCCCCGAAGCGCCCGCTGTGCGCCGCGGCCTGGCAGATCTGACAGGGCCGCACCGCAGCGGCGGCCTGGTCGGCTCGCGTCAGTCGTCCGGGCCGATGTCGCGATGGTGGCTGCTGCGCCAGATGGCGCGGATCAGCCACAGGCCGCAGACCACGGCCGCCGAAAAGCCGAGGAAGCCGAAGGCCGGCAGGCCGAACAGGGTGGGCCCGCCCTCGACCGTCATCACGATCGACGAGCCGATGACCAGGGCCGCGATGATGAGGGCCATGGCCAGCCGGTTGGCCGCCCGGTCGAGCTGGTTGCCGACGCGGCGCAGGTGGTGCAGCTCGATGCCCACGTGCACACGGCCCCGGCGCGCGTTGCGCAGCAGGCGCGAGACGTCGTGCGGCAGCTGCTCGGCCACCGCCAGCGTGCGCCGCAGGGTCTGCCAGCCCCGACGGGCCAGCTCGCGCGGCTGGTAGCGCGCGCGCAGGGTCTCGCGCAGCAGGGGCAGCGCCTCGCTGGTCATGTGAAAGTCCGGCTCCAGGCTGCGGCCCATGCCCTCGAGCGTGATGAAGGCCTTGATCAGCAGCGCCATGTCGGCCGGCAGCGCCAGCTGGTGCTCGCGCAGGATGGCGGTCACGTCCGCCAGCATGCGGCCCAGGTCGAGCTGGGACAGGGGCGCCCCGTGGTACTGGTCGACAAAGGCCTCGATCTCGCCCTCGAGCACCGCCAGGTTGACGCTGTGGTCGTCGCCGGTCCAGTCCAGCAGGACGTCGGCCACGGTCTGCGGGTTGCGCTCGACCAGGCCCAGCAGAAGCTGCAGCAGCTCCTCGCGGCGGCGCACCGGCAGGCGCCCCACCATGCCGAAGTCGATGAACGCGATGCGGTTGTCCGGCAGGTAGAACACGTTGCCCGGATGCGGGTCGGCATGAAAGACGCCGTCCTGCACGATCATCTTGAGCACCGCCTGCGCACCGCGCTGGGCCAGCACCCGCCGGTCCAGGCCCGCGGCATCGAGCTGCTGCAGGTCGTGGCCGGGAATGCCGGTGATGCGGTCCTGCACGTTGACCCGCTCGCGGGTGTAGGCCCAGTGCACCTTGGGCACGACGATCCAGGGCAGGGCGGCCAGGTGGCTGGCGATGCGCTCGGCGTTGCGGCACTCGCTGGCCAGGTCGAGCTCGCGGCGCAGGGAACGCGCCAGCTCGCGCACCAGCTGCACCGGCCGGTAGGGCCGCAGCGTCGGTATCTCGGCTTCGGCCACCGCGGCCAGCCGGGCCAGCAGACGCAGGTCGGCCTCGATGGTGTCGGCGATGCCCGGGCGGCGGATCTTGACCACCACCTCGCTGCCGTCGTGCAGCCGGGCGCCGTGCACCTGGGCAATCGAGGCCGCCGCCAGCGGCTCGGCATCGAAGCGCGCGAACACGCTCTCGGGGTCGCCACCCAGGTCCTCGCGCAACTGCTCACGCAAGGCCTCCAGCGGCACGGCCGGCACATGGCTGTGCAGTTTCTCGAACTCGGCGATGTACTCCGGGCCGAAGAGGTCGGCCCGGCCGGCCATGACCTGGCCGAACTTGACGAAGGTCGGACCCAGCTCTTCCAGCGCCAGCCGCAGCTGCACCGGGGGCTCGAGCCGGGCCAGGTCGGCCGCGTGGTCCCAGCGCAAGGCATGACCGGCCTTGTCCAGCTGCTCGGTCAGCCCCAGGCGGCGCACGCTGTCGCCAAAGCCGTGCCGGATGAGCACGCCCAGGATCTGGTTCAGGCGCCCCATGTCACGCGCAGCGCCCAGGGTTTCGATCAGCATGTGCGCATGATAGTGCCACGCTGGCGCGTTACATTGGGAGCCTTCGACGCCGCGATCCGTCACCGCCACATGCACCCGTTCCC
>SBFS01000072.1 GCA_006227825.1 Burkholderiales bacterium
CAATGGCAGCGCCCCCGAGGCGCCCGGGCGCTGATGGACACCCGCGCAGCGTCCCCGTCCCACGAGGCGGCGGCCCGCTTCCTCGGCCCCGGCGCCTGGCGCCGCGGGCTGGGTTACGGCCTGCTCGGCCTGCCGCTGGCCTTCGTGGCGCTGCCGCTGTACGTCATCCTGCCCAACCACTACGCCCGCGAATTCGCCGCACCCCTGGGCCTGCTGGGCGCCGTGCTGCTGGGCGCGCGCCTGGTCGATGCCGTGCTCGACCCCTGGATCGGCCGCTGGTGCGACCGGCTGTTCGCCCGCTCCCACCGGATCGTGCTCGCCGTCTGCGCCGCCTCTGCCGTGGTGCTGGCGCTGGGCCTGTGGGGCCTGCTGTTCCCGCCCGCTGCTGCACGAGGCAGCACCGCCGCCCTGCTGACCTGGGCCGGTCTGCTGATGGCCATCACCTACACCGCCTACAGCATCGTCAGCGTTGCCCACCAGTCCTGGGGGGCACGCCTGGGGGGCACCGAAGCGCAGCGCAGCCGCATCGTGGCCTGGCGCGAGGCCCTTTCGCTGGTCGGCGTCCTGCTGGCCGCCGTGCTGCCGGCCACGCTCGGCCTGGGCGCCACCGTGAGCGCCTTTGCCGTGCTGCTGGTGCTGGGCTGGCTGGCCTGGACACGCGCGGTGGTCCCGCCGCAAGCCCTGCAACCGCCGGCCAGCAGCCTTGCAGCGCGCTCGCCGCTGCGCCAGCCCGCCTTCCGGCGCCTGCTGGCGGTGTTCGTGCTCAACGGCACCGCCAGCGCCATCCCGGCCACCCTGGTGCTTTTCTTCGTGCAGGACCGCCTGCAGGCCCCGTCCTCGATCGAACCGGCCTTCCTTGGCACCTATTTCCTGTGCGCCGCCCTGTCCATGCCGCTGTGGGTGCGCCTGGTCGGGCGCCTCGGTCTGGCACGCACCTGGCTGGCCGGCATGGGACTGTCGGTGGCGGTGTTCATCTGGGCCGCCACCCTGGGTGAAGGCGACATCGTCCCCTTCCTGGTGGTCTGCGCCCTCTCGGGCCTGGCGCTGGGCACCGACCTGGCCCTGCCCGGCGCCATGCTGGCCGGCGTCGTCGGCCAGCTCGGCGAGCGCGGCCAGCGCGAAGGCGCCTATTTCGGCTGGTGGAACTTCGCCGCCAAGCTCAACCTGGCCCTGGCCGCCGGCCTGGCCCTGCCGCTGCTGGCCGCCTTCGGCTACACCCCCGGCTCGCGGGATCCGGCCGCGCTGCAGACGCTGACCATCGCCTACTGCCTGCTGCCCTGCGCCCTCAAGCTCATGGCCGCCGGCCTGCTCCACCTGCTGGTGATCCGTCATCCCGACACCCGACCCGACCTGCCCGCCGCGGGTCAAGCCACGAGACCCTGAACCATGCAAAGACGCGTCCTGCTGCTGGCCGGCCTGGCCGGTGCCACCACCCTCGCCGGCTGCGCCGGCCCCCAGATCACCGACTACGCCGGCGAGCGTCCCGAGCTGGACCTGCGCCAGTACTTCAACGGCCGGCTCGATGCCTTCGGCGTCTTCACCGACCGCAGCGGCAAGGTGGTGCGCCGCTTCACGGTGGTGATGAACTGCACCTGGAACGGCAACGAGGGTGTGCTCGACGAGGACTTCACCTACTCGGACGGCAGCACAGAAAAGCGCGTCTGGCGCCTGACCTATCTCGGTGACGGCCGCTACAGCGGCACCGCCGGCGACGTCGTCGGCACCGCGTTCGGCGAGACGCGCGGCAATGCCTTCCGCTGGGGCTACACCCTGGCCCTGCCGGTGGACGGCCGGGTCTGGGAGGTCCAGTTCGACGACTGGATGTACCTGATGGACGAGCGCGTGATGCTCAACAAGGCCACCATGAGCAAGTTCGGCATCCGCCTGGGCGAAGTCACCCTGACCTTCGTCAAACGCTGAGCCACCCGCCATGACCCAGACACGCAGCTTCATCGACACCGCAGGGCCATCCCGTGCCGCCGGCCGGGTGGCGTCCCCGCGCGGCTGGCTGCGCCCGTTCAACCCGCCGCTGCGCGACTGGCAGGGCCTTCGCGTCTGGCTGGTCGGCGCATCCAGCGGCATCGGCGAAGCCACCGCAGACGCCCTGCATGCCCGCGGCGCCCGGGTGATCGTCTCGGCCCGCAAGGCCGATGCGCTGGATGCCTTCGTGCAGGCCCACCCGGGCGCCCAGGCCAGGCCGCTGGACGTCACCGACGCCGGCGCGGTCGCGTGCACCACGTCTGCGCTGCTGGCCGAAGGCCCGCTCGACCTGGTGGTCTACTGCGCCGGCCACTACCAGGCCATGCGCGCCGACGCCATCGACCTGGCCGACATGCACCGGCACATGGACATCAACTACAGCGGCGCGCTCAACGTCATGGCTGCCGTGCTGCCCGGCATGATCGCGCGCGGCCAGGGCCACCTCAGCCTCATCAGCAGCGTGGCGGGCTTTCGCGGCCTGCCCAAGAGCCTGGCCTACGGACCGACCAAGGCGGCCCTGACCCACCTGGCGGAAAACCTCTACCTCGACCTGCAGCCCCTGGGCGTGGGTGTCAGCGCCATCCACCCCGGCTTCGTGCAGACACCCCTGACCGCCGGCAACAACTTCGAGATGCCCGCCCTGATCACCCCCGCGCAGGCCGCCCAGGCCATGCTGCAAGGCTGGGCGCGCGGCGACTTCGACATCCATTTCCCGCGCCGCTTCACCCGCTGGATGAAACTGCTGCGCCTGCTGCCCTACCGGCTGTACTTCCCGCTGGTGCGCCGCTTCACCGGCCTGTAAGCTCGCACGCCATGAACCCCGGCATCTCCCAGGACGCGGCGCGTGCGGCGGTCGATCGTGTCTGCACCTTCTATGAAGGTCTGAACCCGCAGTCGCTGGCCGACATCGGCGCCCTCTACGCGCCGCAGGCGCGCTTCAAGGACCCGTTCAACGAGGTGCATGGCGTGCCCGCCATCACCCGCATCTTCGAGCACATGTTCGACAACCTGCACGAACCCCGCTTCGTGGTCACACGCCGGCTGGTGGATGGCGGCCAGGCCTTTCTGGTGTGGGAGTTCCGCTTCCGCTTCAAGCGCTTCCACCCGGATGCGCCGCAGGTGATCCACGGCGGATCCCACCTCGTGCTCGCCCCCGACGGCCGGGTCTGCGACCACCGCGACTACTGGGACGCCGCCGAGGAGCTGTACGAGAAGCTGCCGGCCATCGGCGCCCTGATGCGCTGGCTCAGGCGGCGGGTCAACGGCTGAACGCCTTCAGACCGTCGGCAGCGTGTCGACGAAACTCTGCCGCAGCGCCAGCTTGTCGCTCAGGCGCACCAGGTTCGGGTAGCTGCCGCGCCAGTCGATGGCCGGGAAGCGGAAGTCCAGGTAGCCCAGCGCGCAGCCCACGGCCACATCGGAGAGGCTGAAATGGATGCCCGAGCAGAAAGGCTTGTCGCCAAGCCCCTGGCTCATGGAGCGCAGGGCCGCGTTGATCTTGAGCATCTGCCGGTCGATCCAGGCCTGGCTGCGCTGCTCGGCGCTGCGGCCGGGCCAGGTGGCCTCCAGCCGCGCCAGGATGGACGCATCGAGCAGGCCGTCGGCCAGCGCTTCCCAGGTCTTGACCTCGGCGCGCTCGCGGCCCGAGGCCGGAATCAGCTTGCCCACCGGCGAGAGCGTGTCCAGGTACTCCACGATGACACGCGAGTCGAACACCGCCTCGCCGCCCTCCATCACCAGGCAGGGCACCTTGCCCAGGGGGTTGGAGGTGCCGATCTGCGTCTCTGCGGACCACACATCCTCCTGGACGAAACGGTATTCGAGCTTCTTCTCGGCCATGACGATGCGCACCTTGCGCACGTAGGGACTGGTGATGGCGCCGATGAGTTTCATGGTGTGGCTGAGGGCGTGTCGGGAAACCCCGGGACAGCGGATTCTATCCAGCGGCGCCTTCCGCCGTGCTGACAGGGGCAGAGGCGCGCCCGTGCCGTCAGGGCGCCCTCCTACAATCGGCCCATGCGCGCCCATTCCCCCGCCCCCAACGCCCCCGCCGCCGCGGGCCTGTCCCCGGTCTCGGCCCTCTCACCCCTGGACGGACGCTACAGCAGCCGGCTGGCCTCCCTGCGGCCGTTCATGAGCGAGCAGGGCTACATGCACCGCCGCGTGCAGGTCGAGATCGCCTGGTTCATCGCCCTGTCCGACGCCGGTTTCGCCGAGTTCAGGCCGCTGTCCCCCGGCGCCCGCACCTACCTGCTGGGTCTGGTCAAGAACTTCGGCGAGGCCGATGCACTGGCCATCAAGGAGATCGAGAAGACCACCAACCACGA
>SBFS01000069.1 GCA_006227825.1 Burkholderiales bacterium
CGCCTTTTCGATGGTGGTGGGTGCTGACGGGGTCGAACCGCCGACCTACGCCTTGTAAGGGCGCCGCTCTACCGACTGAGCTAAGCACCCGACCGGAACCGGACGGGACACTCAGTTCAGCGCATCCTTGAGGGCCTTACCCGGACGGAACTTCGGCACCTTGGCGGACTTGATTTTAATCTCAGCGCCGGTGCGCGGGTTGCGGCCCTTGCGGGCGGGGCGTTTGGTGACGGCGAAAGAACCGAAGCCCACCAGCGAAACGGTGCCGCCTTTCTTGAGGGTGGTGCGGATGGCGGCAATGGTCGAGTCGAGAGCGCGCGTGGCAGCCGCCTTGGAAATGTCGGCGTGCTTGGCGATGTGTTCGACGAGTTCAGTTTTGTTCACGTATAGCCCCTCTGGAAGTGATAAGTGATGTTTCGCGCAAAGAAACGGCCCATGGCCCGCGCCGGGTCGACGCCCGGGGGCACATGGAGCCCGTCACGATGCGGTGACCGCCCGCCCGGGGCATCAACGCACGCCTGGGCATTAGACCCACGCGAAGCGCCGGCTGTCAATAAGGCCTGCCGAGCGAGCCCGCCGTTTCTGCGGCGCAGGCGGCGATTCTAGACGCATGTGTGGCGCACGGGCCGCAGCCCGCAGCGTCGCGGGGGGACGATCAGCGGGGTCCGCGCACCACCAGGCTGACACCAAAGGCGGTCAGCGCAATGCCCAGCACCGTGGTCAGGGTGATCGGCTCGCGAAACAGCAGCCAGGCGATGACCGCGGTGCAGGGTGGCACCAGGTACATCAGGCTGGTGACCGACGCGGCGGCGCCGCGCTGGATGAGCATGTACAGCAGCGAGGAGCCGCCCAGCGTCAGGCCCAGCACCGACCAGGCCATGGCACCGGCCAGCTCGGCGTTCCAGCGCATGGCCTCCGTCTCCAGCAGGGCCAGGGGCAAGGTGACCGCCAGCGCCGCAGCCAGCTGCACCGCGTTGGCCGTGCGCACGTCGCAGGGCTGCACGAAACGCTTCTGGTAGAGCGTGCCGACGGTGATGGACAGCAACGCCGTCACCGCAAAGGACAGGTTCAGCCAGGTGGCCGTGTCGCCCGGCCCGCCGCCGCTGAACTTGTGCGAGACCACCAGCACCAGGCCGGCAAAACCCAGCAGCAGCCCCAGCCACTGGCGCCGGCTGACGTCGCTGCCCTGACCGCCCACACTGCTGAGCCAGATGGCGGTGAGCACCGGCTGCAGGCCGACGATGAGCGCCGACAGGCCCGAACCCATGCCGGCCTTGACGGCCGCCCAGACACCGCCCAGGTAGCCGGCGTGCATCAGGATGCCGGTGACCGACAGGTGCAGCCACTGGCTGCGCGAGGCAGGCCATTTGACGGCCGCCAGCCAGATCCAGGGCAGGAAGCACAGGATGGACAGCGCGTAGCGCATCGCCAGGAACTTCATCGGCGGCGCATGCGGCATGCCGTAGCGGGCCACGATGAAGCCCGTGCTCCAGATGAGCACGAACACCCAGGGCATGGCGCGCAGCCAGGCGTTGTCTTGCGAAGCGGGCGCCATGGCAGTGGCCTCAGCGGGCCCGGGCGCGGATTTCGGGCAGGGCCTTGCGCAGGTAGTACACCATGGACCAGATGGTCAGCACCGCCGCCAGCCAGATCAGCCAGGTGCCCCAGATGCGGGTGTCGATGAAGCCCAGCACGCGGCCGTCGAACAGCAGGAAGGGAATGGCCACCATCTGCACCGTGGTCTTGAGCTTGCCCAGCATGTGCACCGCGACGCTCTTGGTCGCTCCGATGATGGCCATCCACTCGCGCAGCGAGGAAATGGCAATCTCGCGCCCGATGATGATCAGGGCCACGAAGACGTCGGCCCGGTCCAGGTGCACCAGCACCAGCAGGCTGGCGCAGACCAGGAACTTGTCGGCCACCGGGTCGAGGAAGGCGCCGAAGGCCGAGGTCTGGTTGAGCTTGCGCGCCAGGTAACCGTCGGCCCAGTCGGTCAGGGCGAACACCACGAACATCACGGTGGCCACCAGGTTCTTCTGCGCCAGACTCATGCCGTCCAGGTAGAACACCCCGATGATGAGCGGGATGGCCACGATGCGGGCCCAGGTCAGCAGGGTCGGCAGGTTGAAGAACATGGCGCCATTATGGGCCAGCCCTGCCCCACCTCGGGAACACGCCACGATCCGGCGCCGGGCCGCCCCAAGCCGGATCAGCCCCCCGGGGGGCAGCGACCCGCGCAGCGGCGGAGCGTGGGGGCTCCAGGGACACGGCGCCGGGCCGCCCCAAGCCGGATCAGCCCCCCGGGGGGCAGCGACCCGCGCAGCGGCGGAGCGTGGGGGCATCATCAGTGCAGCGCCCGATAGATGGTGTCGGCCAGTTCGGCCGAGATGCCTTCGACCGTGGCCAGGTCTTCGGCGCTGGCCGCCGCCACTCCGCGGATGCCGCCGAAACGCTGCAGCAGGCGCGCGCGCTTGCGCGGCCCGACACCGGGGATGTCCTCCAGCTTGCTGCCGCCGGTGCGCACGCGGGCGCGCTGGGCCCGCATGCCGGTGATGGCAAAACGGTGCGCCTCGTCGCGGATCTGCGCCACCAGCATGAGGGCGGCCGAGTCGTGCCCCAGATAGACCTTGTCGCGGCCGTCGGCAAACACCAGCTCCTCCAGCCCCACCTTGCGCCCCTCGCCTTTCTCGACCCCGACAATCAGGGACAGGTCCAGGCCAAGCTGCGTGAACACCTCGCGGGCAACACCGACCTGACCCTTGCCGCCGTCGACGAGCACGAGGTCGGGCATGCGCGGCCCCCTCGGTTCGTCGCCGGACGCCGACGGCGGTGCCTCGTCTTCGGCTGCCAGGGCGGGCCGCACGGCCTCGCCCTCGCGTTCGGCCCGCAGGGCCTCGGCCAGCCTGCCGTAGCGGCGCAGCAGCACCTGGCGCATGGCCGCGTAGTCGTCGCCCGGCGTGATGCCCTCGATGTTGTAGCGGCGGTACTGGCTGTTCTGCATCTTGTGGCCCTCGAACACCACGCAGGACGCCTGTGTCGACTCGCCGGCGGTGTGCGAGATGTCGAAGCACTCGATGCGCAGTTCGTCGAGGCTGTCGTCGGGCAGGCCCAGCGCCTCGGCCAGCGCGCGGGTGCGCGCCTGCTGCGAGCCCTCCTCGGCCAGCAGACGGGTCAGCGCGATCTCGGCATTCTTCTGCGCCATGTCCAGCCAGGCGCGCCGGTGCTCGCGCGGTTGGTGCACCGCCTGCAGCCGGCTGCCGGCCTGCGCGCCCAGCGCCTCGATCAGGGACTTGGCAACCGGGTGGCTGGTCACCAGCGTGTGCGGCAGCGCCGCACCGAGGTAGTGCTGGGCGATGAAGGCCTCGAGCACGCGCACGTGCACCCGCTCCTGCGGGTCGCCCGCAACCGCGGTCCCGGCCTCGGATGCCAGCAGGTCCTCGATGCGGCTGGCATCCTCGACATGGGCCGGGAAATAGGGGCGATCGCCCAGATGCCTGCCCCCGCGCACCATGGCCAGGTTGACGCAGGCCTTGCCGCCCTGCACCCTGACCGCCAGGATGTCGACGTCGCGGTCGCTGGCCGTGTCGACGGCCTGCTGGTGCAGCACCCGCGAGAGCGCGGTCATCTGGTTGCGGATCTCGGCCGCCTGCTCGAACTCCAGCTTCTCCGCATGGGCCATCATGCGCTGCTCCAGTTCGTCCAGCACGGCCTGCGTTTCGCCGCGCAGGAAGCGCTCTGCCGCGGTCACGTCGCGGGCGTAGGCCTCGGTGTCGATCAGGTCGACGCAGGGGCCGCTGCAGCGCTTGATCTGGTAGAGCAGACAGGGACGGGTTCGGTTGGCGAACACCGTGTCCTCGCAGGTGCGCAGGCGGAACACCTTCTGCAGCAGGGTGATGGACTCCTTGACCGCCCAGGCGCTGGGGTAGGGGCCGTAGTAGCTGTGGCGCCTGTCGACCACCCCGCGGTAGTAGGCCATGCGCGGGAACAGGATGGACGGCGCGGCGCCAGGCCCGGCACTGCGGAAGGTCTCGCGGGTGCCCGTGATCTTCAGGTAGGGGTAGCTCTTGTCGTCCCTGAACAGGATGTTGAACCGCGGGTGCAGCGTCTTGATGAGGTTGTTTTCCAGCAGCAGCGCCTCGGCCTCGGAGCGCACCACGGTGGTCTCCAGGCGCGCGATGCGGCCGACCATGTGGCCGATGCGGGTGCCGTCGTGGTTCTTCTGGAAATAGCTGCTGACGCGCTTCTTGAGGTTGCGCGCCTTGCCCACGTAGAGCAGCTGCCCCTGGGCGTCGAAATAGCGGTA
>SBFS01000029.1 GCA_006227825.1 Burkholderiales bacterium
GCGCTGACCATCCCGCTGTTCCTGCGCCACTTCGACTTCCTGTCCATCGGCACCAACGACCTGATCCAGTACACACTGGCCATCGACCGGGCCGACGAGTCGGTGGCCCACCTGTACGACCCGGTGCATCCGGCCGTGCTGCAGCTGGTGGCCGGCGCCATCGGGCAGTGCCATGCGGCCGGCAAGAGCGTCAGTGTGTGTGGGGAGATGGCCGGCGACGTGGCCATGACGAGGCTGCTCCTGGGCCTGGGCCTGCGCAGCTTTTCCATGCACCCCTCCCAGATCCTTGCGGTCAAGCAGCAGATCCTGCGCTGCGACACCGGCAAGCTCGCCGCCTGGGCGCAGAGCGTGCTCCATGCCGATGACCCGGCCGCGTTGATGAACGAGTGAGCCGGCGCCCTCGGGTCAGCCTTTTCGTGTCGCCAGCACCGCGGCACCGATGATCATGATGGCCGCGATGCCCACCGACAGGCTGGGCGCCTCGCCGCCCAGGGCCAGCAGGGTCAGAGTCGACAGCAGCGGGGTCAGGAAACTCAGCACGCCGATCTGGCGCGCGTCACCGCGCTTGAGTGCCGCGTCCCAGAGGAAGAACGCGCCGCCCAGCGGGCCCAGGCCCAGCAGCACGATCAGGCCCCAGTCCAGGGCAGAGAGCGTGACCGCCGGCTCGAGCAGCGCATGGCAGGCCAGCGAGAGCAGGCCCGAAGCGAGGGCGAAGCCGCCGATGGCCGCGGTCGGAAACGGACGCACCCGCTGGGTCAGCAGGGAGTAGCTGGACCAGATGAAGGCCGACCCCAGGGCGGGCAGATAGCCCCATGCCCACACGGCCTCGGCGCCTTCGGCACGTCCCAGGATGGCCAGGGCCGCACCGGCAAAGCCGATCAGCGCGGCCACCACATGGCGCGGGGTCAGCGTCATGCCCGGCAGGAACAGGGGCGCCATCACCACGATGCCCAGGGGCCAGAGGTAGTTGACCAGGTTGGCCTGCACCGGCGGCGCATGGCGCAGCGCGATGAACAGCAGGAAGTGGAAGCCGAACAGGCCGTACACACCGATCGCCAGGGTGGTGGCGGGAACACGCCACTGGCGCAGGTCGAAGCGCGACAGCGGCAGGGCGATCAGGCTGCCGACCAGCAGGGCCAGGCCGGTCAGCAGGAACGGTGGCACATGGCCGAGCGAGACACCCAGTGCCGCCAGCGATGCCCACAGGACCACCGCGCCCAGGGCCAGGAGGTTGGCGGTACTCATGCCGGCTCCGCTGTCGCTGTTTGCGGGACGATTTGATCAAGCGCAAAGCGCAAATGGGATGTCATGTTCGATACTTACCAGGGTATTCACTTCGAAAAGGCCGTTTCCGTGAGCACCTTCAACCACAACGACCTGATGCGCGACATCAACGCCAGTCTCGCACCCTTTCGCAAGACCCAGGGTTCCGCCATGGCCGGCTTTGGCCAGCTGGCCAAGGCCGCGATCACCGACGGCGCCCTCAGCGCCAAGCACAAGGAACTGGTCGCGCTGGCCATCGCCGTGACCCAGCGCTGCTCGGGCTGCATCGGTTTTCACGTCAAGGCGCTGGTGCAGCTGGGCTGCACCCGGTCCGAGCTGGAGGAAATGCTGTCGGTCTGCGTCTACATGGGAGGCGGCCCGGCCCTGATGTATGCGGCCGAAGCCATCGCCGCCTGGGAGAAGATGGTGCCGGCGGACCAGGGCTGAGGATCCCGCGATCCGCCTCTTCAGCGGCTGGCGGCGCTGAGCACGCCGTGCGCCTGCTGGTCGGCGTGGTAACTGCTGCGCACCATGGCGCCGACGGCAGCGTGGGTGAAACCCATCTCGTAGGCCTTGGTCTCGAACATCCTGAAGATGTCGGGGTGCACATAGCGGCGCACCGGAAGGTGGTGCCCGCTGGGGGCCAGGTACTGGCCGATGGTGAGCATGTCGATGCCGTGCTCGCGCATGTCGCGCATCACGTCCAGGATTTCCTCGTCGGTCTCGCCCAGTCCCACCATCAGGCCGCTCTTGGTCGGGATCTGCGGGAACAGGCCCTTGAACTTCCTGAGCAGGTTCAGGCTGAAGCGGTAGTCGGAGCCCGGGCGAGCCTCCTTGTACAGGCGCGGCACGGTTTCCAGGTTGTGGTTCATCACGTCCGGCGGCGCGGCCTTGAGGATGTCCAGCGCCCGGTCATCGCGGCCGCGGAAGTCCGGCACCAGCACCTCGATCTGAGTGCCCGGTGACAGCTCGCGCGTCTTCCGGATGCAGGCCACGAAATGGCCGGCACCGCCGTCGCGCAGGTCGTCCCGGTCGACGCTGGTGATCACCACATACTTGAGTTTGAGCTGCGCGATGGTGCGCGCCAGGTTCTCCGGTTCGTTCTCGTCCAGAGGGTCTGGTCTGCCGTGGCCCACGTCGCAGAACGGGCAGCGGCGGGTGCACTTGTCGCCCATGATCATGAAGGTGGCCGTGCCCTTGCCGAAGCATTCGCCGATGTTGGGGCAGCTGGCCTCCTCGCACACCGTCACCAGCTTGTTGCTGCGCAGGATGTCCTTGATCTCGTAGAAGCGCGTGCTCGGCGAACCGGCCTTGACCCGGATCCACTCCGGTTTCTTGAGCACCTCGGCCGGCGCGATCTTGATCGGGATGCGCGCCGTCTTGGCCTGGCTCTTCTGCTTGGCCGTGGGGTCGTAGCTGGCGGCGGGCTGGGCCTCACGGACGGTGTGGGTCTCGCTGGCGTTGGGGACGTCGGTGCGGGTCATGGCGGTGCGGGCCGGGTGGCGGCCAGAAACGGGGCCGGGGTCAAGAAGGACTTCAGGACGTCAGTGTGGCAGACAAATGCCGGGAAAGCATCTGCGACACTTCATCTGATGAAATTTGAATTCCTATTGTAAAAAGATCCACCGTCTGCAGCCCCTGATACCCACACGGGTTGATGCGGGTAAACGGTTCCAGGTCCATGGCCACGTTCAGCGAGACGCCGTGGTATGTGCAGTGTCGGCTGACCTTGATGCCCAGGGCGGCGATCTTCCCGAGGCCGGCGAAATCGGGTGCCGGAGCCCCGGAGCCCGGCTCGCGCCTCATGGGCCGCTGGGGCAGCAGGGCGTGGCTGCCCGGATCATCCGGCCGCACATAAATGCCGGGGGCGCCGGACACCCGGTGGCCGGTGACACCGACATGGGCGAGCGTCCGGATCACCGCCTCCTCGATGCGGTAGACGTATTCCTTGACGTGGTAGCCCGCACGCTGAAGGTCGATCAACGGGTAGGCCACCACCTGTCCGGGGCCATGGAAGGTGACCTGTCCGCCCCGGTTGGTCCGGACCACGGGGATGGCGCCAGGGGCCAGCAGGTGGTCCTCGCGCCCGGCCAGCCCCTGGGTGAACACCGGTGGGTGCTCGCACATCCACAGTTCGTCGCGGGTGTCCCTCCCCCGCTCAGCCGTGAAGGCCTGCATGGCCTCATAGGTGGGAAGGTACTCGACCCGTCCGAGCCAGCGGGTGTGCATCACAGCACGTACTTGACCAGGGGGTGCGAGGTCAGCGTGCGGTAGACCTCGTCGAGCTCGTCCCGGCTGGCAACATGGATGGCGATGGTCAGCCCGAGGTAGTTGCCGGCGCGGCTGGGGCGGTGCTCCAGCGACGCTTCGTCGAAGTCCGGCTCGAAGGACCGGGCGATCACCACCATGGCAGAGACGAACTCGGCGCTGTTGGCCCCCATCACCTTGATCGGGAAGCGGCAGGGGTATTCGATGAGCGACTGCTCGGGCGGGATGTGGCTGGGCATCTGCATGGGATGACTCGTCTGTCAGAGGGAATCGGACGCCTTCAGGCGCTGGTAGGCGTCGTACAGCTTCCGGTAAACCGGACCCGGCCGGCCGCGCCCCTGGCCGTGGCCCACCGGCTGCCCGTCGAGCACGGTCACCGGCAGCACCTCCTTGGTGGCCGAGGACAGCAGCAGCTCGTCGGCCTGGCGCACCTCTTCCTTCGAAATGCGCCGCAGCTCGAACGGGATGCCCAGGCTCTCGCACAGGCGTTCGATGATGCCGAAACGGATGCCTTCGAGCACCAGGTGATCCCGGGGCGGACCCATCACGCGGCCCTCCCGCACCACCCAGACGTTGCTCGCGGACGCCTCGCTGAGCCAGCCGTCGCGGAACATGATGGTCTCGGCCTGTCCGGCGTCGGCACTGATCTGGCGCGCGAGCACCGAGCCCAGCAGGCTGGTGGCCTTGATGTGGGCCTTCTGCCAGCGGAAGTCCTCGGCGGTCAGGCAGGCCACTCCCGCCGCGCGCTGCTCATCGGCAGGGGGCTTCATGGGCGTTGCCATCATGAACACGGTGGGCTTCAGGCCGGGCGGCATGACATGGTCGCGCAGCGCCACGCCGCGGGTCACCTGGATGTACACCAGCAGATCCCCGAAACCGCGCTCACGCATGTCCCCGATCAGCTGCCCGGCCAGGCCCAGCCAGTGTTCGCGGTCGTGCGGGCTGGTCATGCGCAGTTCCCGCAGGGACCGCTCCAGCCGGGCCATGTGCAGGTCGAAGCCGAAGACACGTCCCCCGTAGACGGGCAGAACCTCGTAGACGCCGTCTCCAAAGATGAAGCCGCGGTCCAGCACGCTGACCCGGGCCTGGTTCAGCGGGGTCATGCGGCCATTGAGCAGGCATGGCCAGTCGGGAAGATCCGGTTCGACCGGGACGCTGTTGTCCATTCGAGGATTATCGGGTGAGCCGCGCAGCAACGCTTTCGCGTGCACGCATGCACGCGCCTGCCCGGGTTGACTGGGGCATGGGGTTTCTACGTATAATGGGCGGCTTTGTGACCGCTTCCAGTTGTAACCCCGCCGTAATCGAACATGCCGACAATCCGCACAGACCAGCGGACCGCGCCGGCAGAACAGGCAGGTGATGACTGGGAAGATGGGGCACAGGAGCCCGAATTCAAGCCGCTGTCCCGTGAAGAAGCGAGGCAGTGGCGGGCCAGGCAGCCGCAGCTATCGCCGTGGCGTCTGGTGGGAGTGCAGGTGCTGGTGGGGCTGATCGCTGCCGCGCTGGGTGGGTTGCTGACGCAATCGGCTCCGGTGGCATGGTCTGTCCTGTACGGCGCCGCCTCGGGGGTGTTGCCCGCGGCCGCGATGGCCTGGGGCACGACCTCCGGTGCGTTGTCCCGTCTGACGGCGGGGTTCGCCCAGGCGGCGTTTGCCGGTTTTCTGATGTGGGAAGGGGTCAAGATCCTGCTGACCGTGGCCATGTTGTGGTCGGCAAGGTATCTGGTGCCCGACCTGAGCTGGCTCGGCCTGTTGGCTGGCCTTGTGTTGGTTCTGAAGGTTTATGGCCTGGGCTTCTGGCTCCAGGCACGTCGCCGAAACTGAAACGCTGGATTGGCATACGCAAATGGCTGCTGAAGGAACGTCCGGGCCGACCCCCGGTGAATACATCCGACACCACCTCGGTCACCTGGCGACCGACAAGCAGACGGAGATCGTTGATTTCTCCATCGTCAACATCGACTCGGTGGTGGTGAACATCATTCTGGGTGCCCTGGTCTGCTGGTTCCTGTGGTCGGCCGCGCGCAAGGCCACGGCCGGTGTGCCGGGACGCTTCCAGGCCTTCGTCGAGCTCCTGGTCGAGATGGTGGATACGCAGGCCAAGGGCGTGATCCACAACGCCACCAGCCGCAAGCTGGTGGCCCCCATGGCCCTGGTGGTCTTCTGCTGGGTGTTCATGATGAACTTCATGGACCTGATCCCGGTGGACCTCATCCCCTTCATCTGGGCACACGGCATCCCGTTCGTCCATGACCACACGGACTCCGGCCTGCATGCCGTGCTGGGCATGAAGGACTACATGCGGGTGGTGCCGACGGCCGACCTGTCGACCACGCTCGGGCTGTCCATTTCGGTGCTTCTCCTCTGCCTCTTCTACAACATCCGGATCAAGGGCCTGGGCGGCTGGTCGCACGAACTCGTCACGGCGCCCTTCGGCACCAGCAGGAACCCCTTCTGGGCTCTGCTTCTGGGCGTGGTCAACTTCCTGATGCAAATGATCGAATTCGTGGCGAAGACCGTCTCCCACGGCATGCGGTTGTTTGGCAACATGTTCGCGGGCGAGCTGGTGTTCATGCTGATTGCGCTTCTGGGCGGTTTTGCTGCCCTGTCCTTCAGCGGGGCCCTGTTCTTCGTCGGGCACCTGATCGCCGGCACCATCTGGGCGTTGTTCCACATCCTGGTCATCACCCTGCAGGCGTTCATCTTCATGACCCTGGCCCTGATCTATCTGGGACAGGCCCATGATGCGCACTGACGCTCGCAGACGCGAAGCGCTCGGGTATCACTCTCGTTAGTTCCTCCCTTTTTCAACTCACTTCCATCTCATAGGAGTCAACATGGAAAACGTTCTGGGTCTTGTCGCACTGGCTTGCGGTCTCATCGTCGGTCTGGGCGCCATCGGCGCTTCCATCGGCATTGCGCTGATGGGCGGCAAATTCCTCGAATCGTCGGCCCGCCAGCCCGAGCTGATGAACGACCTGCAGACCAAGATGTTCATTCTGGCCGGCCTGATCGACGCCGCCTTCCTGATCGGCGTCGCCATCGCCCTGCTGTTCGCCTTCGCCAACCCCTTCACGCTGTAATCGGGTGGGCTGGCGCGCGCGGCGGCGCTCCGCAAGGGGCAGCCGCGCCACAGCTCTTGGGTCAACTCTGAAGTCAACAGACAGAAAGGCGTTGCGATGAACCTCAACGCAACCATCTTCGCGCAGATGATCGTCTTCGCGATCCTGGTGTGGTTCACGATGAAGTTCGTGTGGCCGCCCATCGCCAAGGCGCTCGACGAGCGTGCGCTGAAAATCTCCGAGGGCCTGGCTGCCGCCGAGAAGGCCAAGACCGAGCTGGCCGTGGCCAACAAGCGTGTCGAAGAAGAGCTCTCGCAGTCACGCAACGAGTCTGCCACCCGCCTGGCCGACGCCGAGCGCAGGGCACAGGCCCTGATCGAGGAGGCCAAGGCCAGAGCCGGCGAGGAGGCTGCCAAGATCGTGGCCGCCGCCCGGCAGGAAGCCGAAGCCGAAGCCTTCAAGGCGCGCGAGGCGCTGCGCGAGGAAGTGGCTGCGCTGGCCGTCAAGGGTGCCGAGCAGATCCTGCGGCGCGAAGTCAATGCCAGCGTGCACGCCGAACTGCTGGGCCGGCTCAAGACCGAGCTCTGAAACCGTTCCACCCATCAGGTAGACCATGGCCGAAATCGCCACCATTGCCCGTCCCTACGCAGAGGCGCTGTTCAAGGCCGCCGGCTCCGAGGCCGCTGCCGCCAGCGTCTGGCTGGACGAGCTGGCCGTCGTTGCATCCAACGATCAGCTGCGCCAGTTCGCCGACAACCCGAAGACCACCGCCGAGCAGGTGTATGGCGTCGTCACCGGCGTCCTCAAGGCCGGGCTTCCGGCCATGGGCCAGAACTTCCTGCGCACGGTGATCGACAACGGCCGTCTGTCGGCCCTGCCGGAGATTGCCGACCAGTTCAGGGCACTCAAGAATGCCCAGCTGGGCAGCTTCGATGCCGTGGTTCACAGCGCCTTCGACATGGACCAGGCCGCCCTGGCCGGCCTGCAGGGCGTGCTGGAGAAGCGCTTCGGGCGCAAGCTCAACCTGAAGGTGAGCCTGGACCCCGAGCTGATCGGCGGCGTGCGCGTGGTCGTGGGCGACGAGGTACTCGACACCTCCGTCAAAGCCCGTCTGGAACAAATGAAAGTGGCCCTGACGGCCTGAGCCCCCGCGGACTCGCCCCAGCCAGCCTGCATCCCATCAATGAAAGAAGGAAAGAGTCATGCAGCTCAATCCCGCTGAAATCTCCGAACTGATCAAGTCCCGTATCGAGGGCCTGGCCGCTTCTGCCGACGTGCGCAACCAGGGCACGGTGGTTTCCGTGACCGACGGCATCGTCCGCGTGCACGGCCTGTCCGATGTGATGCAGGGCGAGATGCTCGAATTCCCGGCCAACAAGGACGGCGTGCCTTCCTTCGGTCTGGCGCTGAACCTCGAGCGCGACTCTGTCGGCGCCGTGATTCTGGGCGAGTACGAACACATCTCCGAAGGCGACACCGTCAAGTGCACGGGCCGCATCCTGGAAGTTCCGGTCGGCCCGGAACTCGTGGGCCGCGTGGTCAACGCTCTGGGCCAGCCGATCGACGGCAAGGGTCCGATCGACGCCAAGATGACCGACGTGATCGAGAAGGTCGCACCGGGCGTGATCGCCCGCAAGTCGGTGGACCAGCCGGTGCAGACCGGCCTGAAGTCGATCGACTCGATGGTGCCCGTCGGCCGTGGCCAGCGCGAGCTGATCATCGGCGACCGCCAGACTGGCAAGACGGCTGTGGCCATCGACGCGATCATCAACCAGAAGGGTCAGAACATGACCTGCGTGTACGTCGCCATCGGCCAGAAGGCGTCGTCCATCAAGAACGTGGTGCGTGCCCTGGAACAGGCCGGCGCCATGGAGTACACCATCGTGGTTGCCGCTTCGGCTTCCGAGTCCGCAGCGATGCAGTACCTGTCGGCCTACTCCGGCTGCACCATGGGCGAGTATTTCCGCGACCGCGGCCAGGACGCCCTGATCGTGTACGACGACCTGTCCAAGCAGGCCGTGGCATACCGCCAGGTGTCCCTGCTGCTGCGCCGTCCCCCGGGCCGTGAAGCCTACCCCGGCGACGTGTTCTACCTGCACAGCCGCCTGCTCGAGCGCGCCGCCCGCGTGAACGCCGATTACGTCGAAGCCTTCACCAAGGGTGAGGTCAAGGGCAAGACCGGCTCGCTGACCGCGCTGCCGATCATCGAGACGCAAGCCGGTGACGTGTCCGCCTTCGTGCCGACCAACGTGATCTCCATCACCGACGGCCAGATCTTCCTGGAAACCAACCTGTTCAACGCCGGCATCCGTCCCGCCATCAACGCGGGTATCTCGGTCTCGCGCGTCGGTGGTGCCGCCCAGACCAAGCTGATCAAGTCGCTGTCCGGCGGTATCCGTACCGACCTGGCCCAGTACCGTGAACTGGCGGCCTTCGCCCAGTTCGCTTCCGACCTGGACGAAGCCACCCGCAAGCAGCTCGACCGGGGCGCCCGCGTGACCGAATTGCTCAAGCAGGCACAGTACAGCCCGCTGCCCATCAGCCTGATGGCCGCCTCGCTGTTCGCCGTCAACAAGGGCTTCATGGACGACGTGGACGTCAAGAAGATCCTGCCGTTCGAGGCCGGCCTGCACGCTTTCCTCAAGGACAAGCACGCCGCCCTGGTGGCCAAGCTGGACAACGACAAGGCCATGGACAAGGACGCCGAAGCCCAGCTGACCGCTGCGATTGCCGACTTCAAGAAGACCGGTACGTACTGATCCGCCCATTGACCCGATAAAGGAGAAGCAATGGCAGCAGGCAAGGAAATCCGCGGCAAGATCAAATCGGTGGAAAACACCAAGAAGATCACCAAAGCCATGGAGATGGTGGCCGCCTCCAAGATGCGCAAGGCGCAGGACCGCATGCGTGCGGCCCGGCCTTACGCCGAGAAGGTGCGACAGATCACCGGCAACCTCAGCCGGGCCAATCCCGAGTACACCCATCCGTTCATGCAGACCAACGACGCCAAGGCCGTCGGCTTCGTCGTCGTCACGACTGACAAGGGTCTGTGTGGCGGCATGAACACCAACGTGCTGCGCGCGGTGACCAACCAGCTCAAGGACCTTCAGGCCAGGGGCATGGGCATCGAGACCGTCGCGGTGGGCAACAAGGGGCTGGGATTTCTCAACCGCATCGGCGCCAAGGTGGTGTCCAGTGTGACGTCCCTTGGCGACACGCCGCACCTGGAAAAGCTGATCGGACCGGTCAAGACCCTGATCGACGCCTACACCGAGGGGCGTGTGAGCGCGGTTTATGTGGCCTACACGAAATTCATCAACACGATGAAGCAGGAGGCCGTGATCGAACAGTTGCTGCCCCTGTCGGCCAGCGACCTCGAAGCCGGTGCCGGCGGCCGCGACTGGGACTACATCTACGAACCCGATGCACCGTCCGTGATCGACGATCTGCTGGTGCGTTACCTGGAGGCGTTGGTCTATCAGGCCGTGGCCGAGAACATGGCGTCCGAACAGTCGGCTCGCATGGTGGCCATGAAGGCTGCCACCGACAACGCCGGCAATGTCATCAGCGAACTCAAGCTGGTCTACAACAAGACCCGCCAGGCCGGCATCACGAAAGAGCTGTCGGAAATCGTGGCCGGCGCCGCAGCGGTCTGATCCCGGCGTCCAACTGAAATCTAGAGAAACTCAAAGGTACACATCATGTCTCAAGCACAAGGCAAGATTGTTCAGTGCATCGGCGCCGTCGTGGACGTGGAATTTCCCCGCGACCAGATGCCGCGCGTCTACGACGCCCTGAAAATGGAAGGTTCCGCCCTGACGCTGGAAGTCCAGCAGCAGCTGGGTGATGGCGTGGTGCGCACCATTGCGCTGGGTTCGTCCGACGGACTGCGCCGCGGCATGGTGGTTTCCAACACCAACGCCCCCATCACCGTTCCCGTGGGCAAGGCCACCCTGGGCCGCATCATGGACGTGCTGGGGCAGCCCATCGACGAGCGTGGTCCGGTCGACCAGGCCCTGACCGCCTCCATCCACCGCAAGGCGCCGGCCTACGACGAGCTGTCGCCTTCGACCGAACTGCTCGAAACCGGCATCAAGGTGATCGACTTGGTCTGCCCGTTCGCCAAGGGCGGCAAGGTGGGCCTGTTCGGTGGCGCCGGTGTGGGCAAGACCGTGAACATGATGGAGCTCATCAACAACATCGCCAAGGCGCACTCGGGCCTGTCCGTGTTCGCCGGTGTGGGTGAGCGCACCCGTGAGGGCAACGACTTCTATCACGAGATGGCCGACTCCGGTGTCGTGAAGCTGGACAACCTGGCCGATTCGAAAGTGGCCATGGTGTACGGCCAGATGAACGAGCCCCCGGGCAACCGCCTGCGCGTGGCCCTGACCGGCCTGACGATCGCCGAGTCGTTCCGCGACGAAGGCCGTGACGTGCTGTTCTTCGTGGACAACATCTACCGTTACACCCTGGCCGGTACCGAAGTGTCCGCCCTGCTGGGCCGCATGCCTTCCGCCGTGGGTTACCAGCCTACGCTGGCCGAGGAAATGGGCCGTCTGCAGGAGCGCATCACCTCCACCAAGGTCGGCTCGATCACCTCGATCCAGGCCGTGTACGTGCCTGCCGACGACCTGACCGACCCGTCGCCGGCCACCACCTTCGCCCACCTGGACTCCACCGTGGTGCTCTCGCGTGACATCGCTGCACTGGGTATCTACCCCGCCGTTGACCCGCTGGACTCCACCAGCCGCCAGCTGGACCCGCTGGTGGTGGGCCAGGAGCACTACGAAGTGGCCCGCGCCGTGCAGGGCACGCTGCAGCGCTACAAGGAACTGCGCGACATCATCGCCATTCTGGGCATGGA
>SBFS01000162.1 GCA_006227825.1 Burkholderiales bacterium
CGCATGGGCATCCAGCTGCAACCGGACGAGCCCGGGCGGCCGTCCTGAGACGGGCAGGCCGCGTGCCGCCGGGCCGCCCCGCCCCGGTCAGCATATGCAAATGAGTTAACAGTATTTGGGTTTTCATGCCCGGGAAGCCATGATGCGCCCCCATGGCCCTTCCCGAATCCACCCACGCCCTGGTCGTGGGCCTTGTGCTGACCCTGCTGTTCCTGGCCTTCGTGCGGGAGTGGACCCGGCCCGACGTGGCGGTGCTCACCGCCGTGGCCGTGCTGCTGGCCACCGGCTTGCTCAGCCCCGGCCAGGTGCTGGGCGTGCTGGGCAACAGCGCGCCCTTCACGATCGCCTGCCTGTTCGTCATCAGCGGGGCGCTTGGCCGCACCGGCTGCGTGGACTGGCTGGGCGAGCGCATCGCGCAGGCGGCCGGCCGCAGCGAAAGCCGCCTGCTGCTCGGACTGCTGCTGATCGGCCTGATCGTCTCGCCCTTCATCAACAACACGCCGGTCGTGATGGTGATGATTCCCGTGGTCATCGGCCTGGCCACACGGCTGTCGCTGAGCCCGTCGCGGCTGCTGATTCCGCTGTCCTACGCAACCATCCTGGGCGGCACCGTCACGCTGGTGGGCACCTCGACCAACATCCTGGTGGACGGCGTGGCCCGCGACATGGGGCTCGAGCCGTTCAGCCTGTTCGAGATGACCACCCCGGCGCTGGTGATCGCCCTGCTCGGCTGCGGCTTCATGCTGGTCTTCGCCCGGCGCTGGCTGCCGGAGCGCGAAACCCTCGCCCGGCAGTTCGCAGGCCCCTCGGCCCCGCGCCACCGTGACCGGGTGATGGTCGAGGCCCTGGTCGGCCCGACGTCCCGCTATGTGCAACGCCCCATCCGCGACCTGGACCTGTTCTCGCGCTATGGCATCCGCCTGGTCGCCGTGCACCGCATGAACGCTTCCATCGCCGACATCGGCGAAGACTTCCAGTTGCAGTTCGGCGACGTGCTGCTGGTGGAAGGCGCGCCGGGGCAGATCCGGCGCTTCTGCGACAACGGCGACCTGTTTGCCACCGAGGGCAAGGCCACGCCCCAGCCCAGCCACAAGGCACCCGTGGCGGTGGCCACGCTGGCGGGCGTGATGCTGCTGGCGGCGCTGGACGTCATGCCGATCGAGGGGCTGGCGCTGATCGGGGCGGTGATCGTGGTGCTGACCGGCTGCCTGAAACCGGAAGAGGCCTACAAGTCGATCGACTGGCCGATCCTCATGCTGATCTACGGCATGCTGGCCGTCAGCGTGGCCATGCGCGAGTCGGGTCTGTCGGCCCAGGCAGCGCAGTGGCTGGTGCACTGGGGCAACGGGCTTTCGCCCTGGCTCGTGCTGTCCCTGGTGATCCTGGCCACATCGGTGGCCACCGAATTCATCAGCAACAACGCGGTGGCGGTGCTGTTCACGCCGGTCGTGGTCGGCGTGGCCCTGCAGCTGGGGGTGGACCCGCGCCCCTTCGTGGTGGGCGTCATGTTCGCCGCCAGCGCCAGCTTCGCCACGCCCATCGGCTACCAGACCAACACCCTCGTCTACAGCGCCGGCAACTACCGCTTCAGCGACTTCGCCCGCCTGGGCATCCCGATGAACCTGATCGTCTGGGCCTCGGCCAGCCTGCTGATTCCGCTGTTCTGGCCGCTGCGGCCCATCTGAAGCGTTGCCCCCGGGAAAGCCCGTGCCGGGGGCTCCGGTCCGGGCCGCCACCGGCTATCGGACAGATAACCCCAATCAAATGGCCATAGTCGATAGTTTTTGACAAACTACAGGACATGTCCGATTGACCCGACCCGGGAGCCCGCCATGACCGCACTCATCCGCCAAGTCCGTCCCGTCTGGCTGCAGGTGCAGCCATTCGAGTTGCCGGTGCCGCCACACGCCCTGCGCCATGCGCTGCTGGCACTGGGCGCCGGGCTGCTGCTGATGGCCGGCCTGGCGGCCGCCAGCACCTTCTGGGGCCCGACGCGGGCCTGGTGGGATGGGCTCGACGACAGCGGCGCGCTCATCGCCGGTGTGCAGGCCTCGCTGCTGGCCGCCATGGCCACCGCGGTCGGTGCCCTGCCCGTCTTCCTCGTGCAGCGGGTGAGCAAGCACCAGGAGTCGGCCCTGATGGCGTTCGCGGCCGGCGTCATGCTGGCGGCCGCGGTGTTCGCCCTGCTGCTGCCTTCGCTCGAAGCCGGCCAGGCGATGCTGGCGGCGACCACCTCCCCGGCGCAGGGCGCCGCCGCACTGACGGCGCTCGGTCTGGCGCTGGGCATGGCGCTGATGATGGCCATCGACCGCCTGTTGCCGCACGAGCACGCCGTGCTGCCGCCGGCCGCCACCGGGCACGCCACCCAATGGACCGCGGCCGACGGCCGGGCACCGGGCGTCAACCAGCGCGCCTGGCTGATGGTGCTCGCCCTGCTCATCCACAACGTGCCGGAGGGCCTGGCGGTGGGCGCCGCCTATGCCGGTGATGCCCTGGCCGCAGAGGGCAGCGGGGCCGCCACGGGCGCCTCCGTGGCACTGGCCATCGGGCTTCAGAACATGCCCGAGGGCCTGATCGTGGCCCTGGCTGTCCGCGCCCTCGGTCGTGCCGCCTGGCAGGCCTGGGCGGTTGCGGTGCTCACCGGCCTGGCCGAGCCGCTCGGCGCCATCGCAGGGCTGTCGCTGCTCGGGGCCCTGCCGACCCTGTACCCGGTGGGCCTGGCGCTGGCGGCAGGCGCGATGATCTTCGTGGTCAGCCACGAGATCATTCCCGAGACCCACCGCAACGGCCACGAAGGCATGGCGTCGGCCACCCTCATGGCGGGTTTCATCTTCATGCTCCTGCTCGACGCCGCGCTCTGACACCGGGCTGGCGGTGCCCGGTGCAGGGTAAGATGGTCCGATGACTGTCCGTATCCGTTTCCTCGGCGCCGCCGGCACCGTCACCGGCTCCAAGTTCCTTGTCGAACACGAGGGCCACCGCGTCCTCGTCGACTGCGGCCTTTTCCAGGGCTACAAGCAGTTGCGGCTGCGCAACCGCGATCCGCTGCCGGTGGAGCCCAACCACATCGACGCGGTCATCCTGACCCACGCCCATCTGGACCACAGCGGCTACCTGCCGCTGCTGGTCAACGAGGGGTTCAAGGGCAAGGTGTGGTCGACCCCCGCGACGCGCGACCTGGCCAAGATCATGCTGCCCGACAGCGGACACATCCAGGAGGAAGACGCCGCCTTTGCCAACCGGCACGGCTTCTCCAAGCACAAGCCGGCCCTGCCGCTGTACACGGAGGAGGACGCGCTGCGCAGCCTGCGGCAGTTCCGCACCGTTCCCATGGGCCAGGCCTTCGAGCCGGTGCGGGGCTGGCAGGCGCGCTTCAGCGGTGCGGGGCACATCCTGGGCGCGGCCAGCCTGCTGCTGGAGGTCGGCGGCCGGCGCATCCTGTTCTCGGGCGACCTGGGCCGGCCCAACGACCTGCTCATGCTGCCGCCGGAGCCACCCCCGGCGGCCGATGTGGTGGTCTGCGAGTCCACCTATGGTGACCGGGACCACCCGGAGGAGGACATCCTCGGCGAGCTCGGGCCCCTCCTGCAGCGGGTGGCCGCCCGGGGAGGCACCGCGGTCGTGCCTGTGTTCGCGGTCGGCCGCGCCCAGGCCCTGCTGCATGCCATCACCGAGCTGAAGGCGGGCGGCCAGCTGCCACGCAGCCTGCCGGTCTACCTGGACAGCCCGATGGCCATCCACAGCACCGAGCTGTTCAGCCAGCACCCGGGCGAGCACCGGCTCAATGCGGCCCAGTGCCGGGACATGGGCCATGCGGCCACCTTCACCCGCACGCCGGACGAGTCCAAGGCGATCGCCCAGCAGCACGGGCCCAAGGTCATCCTGTCGGCCAGCGGCATGGCCACCGGCGGCCGGGTGCTGCACCACCTGTCGCGCTACCTGGGCGACCACCGCAACATGGTCGTGCTCACCGGCTACCAGGCCCCGGGCACGCGCGGTGCCAGCCTGGCGGCCAACGCACCCACCCTGCGCATCCACGGGCAGGACGTGCCTGTGCGTGCCGAGGTGGTGCAGCTCAGTTCGGCCTCGGCCCACGCCGACGCCGGCCAGCTGCTGGACTGGCTGCGCGCCCTGCCGGCCGCCCCGCGCCGGGTGTTCGTGGTGCATGGCGACCAGGAGGCGTCCGACCGCCTGCGCTACCGCATCGAGAACGAGCTGCGCTGGCAGGCCCTGGTGCCCGAGCACGGCAGCACCTGGGGAATATGAAGCCCCCCTGCGCCGCTTCGCGTCTTCCCCCCT
>SBFS01000219.1 GCA_006227825.1 Burkholderiales bacterium
CAGGACATCTACCGCGCCCTCAAGGCCAACGGCCTGATCGAGACCCGCACCATCGAGCAGTTCTTCGACCCCGAGAAGAACATGTTCCTGCCCGACCGCTTCATCAAGGGCGAGTGCCCCCGGTGCGGCGCCCGGGACCAGTACGGTGACAACTGCGAATCCTGTGGTGCCGTCTACGCCCCGACCGAGCTGAAGAACCCCTACTCGGCCCTGTCCGGCGCCAGGCCGGTGCTCAGGACGTCCGACCACTTCTTCTTCAGGCTGTCCGACCCGCGCTGCCTGGCCTTCCTGGAGCAGTGGACGCAGAGCGGCGCCGTGCAGCCGGAGGTGCTCAACAAGATCGCCGAATGGATCGAGCCCGGCCCGGACGGCAAGCCCAAGATGGGTGACTGGGACATCAGCCGCGACGCGCCCTACTTCGGCATCGAGATTCCGGACGCGCCGGGCAAGTACTTCTACGTCTGGCTGGATGCGCCCATCGGCTACCTGGCATCACTCAAGAACTACTTCGACAGGACCGGCCGCGACTACGAGGCCTTCATGGCCGACCCGACGACCGAGCAGTACCACTTCATCGGCAAGGACATCATCACCTTCCACACCCTGTTCTGGCCCGCCATGCTCAAGTTCAGCGGCCGCAAGGTGCCCACCGCGGTGTTCGTGCACGGGTTTCTCACCATCAACAACGGCGAGAAGATGAGCAAGAGCCGGGGCACCGGCCTGGACCCGCTCAAATACCTGAGCCTGGGCATGAACCCCGAATGGCTGCGCTACTACCTGGCCGCCAAGCTCACCGGCAGGAACGAAGACGTCGACTTCAACCGCGACGACTTCATGCTGCGCGTCAACAGCGACCTGATCGGCAAGTACGTCAACATCGCCTCGCGTGCCGCCGGCTTCATCACCAAACGCTTTGGCGGCAGGCTCGGCGCCGTTTCGGCCGACGGCGATGCGCTGCTCGATCACATCCAGGGTGCCGCGCCCACCGTGGCCGAGCTGTACGCCGAGCGCGAATATGGCAAGGCGCTGCGCGAAATCATGCAACTGGCCGACCGCGTCAACGCCTACGTCGACCAGAACAAACCCTGGGAACTGGCCAAACAGGAGGGCATGGACGGCCGCCTGCAGGACGTGTGCACCACCTGCATCGAGGCCTTCCGCCTGATCTCGCTCTACCTCAAGCCGGTGCTGCCGGCGCTGGCGTCCCAGGTCGAGGCCTTCCTGCAGGTCGAACCCCTGGGCTTTGCCGACGCCGCCCGCCTGCTGGGCGCCGGCCACAGCATCGGTGCCTACCAGCACCTGATGCAGCGCGTGGACATCAAGCAGCTCGACGCGCTCTTCGAACCCCAGGATGTGGCACCCACGCTCCCGGCTGCGCCTGGTTCGCTGCCCCCCGAGGGGGCTGACCTCGCCTTGGGGCGGCCCGGCGGCGAGGTCATTGCCCCAACGATTTCCATCGACGACTTCGCCAGGGTCGACCTGCGCATCGCCCAGATCGTCGGCTGCGAGGCGGTCGAAGGCTCGACCAAGCTGCTGCGCCTGACCCTGGACGTGGGCGAAGGCAGGACCCGCAACGTCTTCAGCGGCATCGCCAGCATGTACAAGCCGGAAGACCTGGTGGGCAAGCTGACGGTGATGGTGGCCAACCTGGCGCCGCGCAAGATGAAGTTCGGCATCAGCGAGGGCATGGTGCTGGCCGCCAGCCACGCCGACGAGAAATCGTCGCCGGGCATCCACGTGCTGACCCCCTGGCCCGGCGCCACACCGGGCATGCGGGTGCGCTGATCAGTTGCGGTCCAGGGCGGGATCGCGCGTGCTCAGCGTCCTGCTCACCCTGAAGTCCGCGTCGAAGACCACGGTGAAGATCTTCGAGTCGCTCTCGACCGGCCCGTCCAGGTAACGCCAGTCGTAGTGGGTCTCGCCCGTCAGCGGGTAGGGCGTCACCTTCATGGGCTTGCCCAGCATGCGCCGGACGGCCTCCATCGGCATGCCCGCCTCGATGCGTGCGAAGTTCGCCGGCGTCAGCACCTGCTCGAACTTGAGCAGCCGGCCGTCGGCCCCGATCGTGGCCATGTAGTTCCGGTGGCCGGCGGGCTGGCGGTTGAATTCATAGACCTGGGCCCCGTCGGCCCCGCTCCACACCGCCTCGGGCTGGCCGAACCGCTGGCGCACATCGGCCTCTGTCGACTGGCCCGGCACCAGTTCGCGTTCTCCCTGCAGATCGCAGGCAACCAGCCCGGCCATGGCCAGGAGCACGGCCGGAACAAACGCCGCACCCCGGCCGGCGGCGGGCCCACGGGAGAGGAATGCCATGACAGATCCTTTGCAACGCGACCAGTGTAAGACAGGCCCGCAGGACGGGCGATGCACCACCCCCGTTCGGCATCGGGCCCGGTGAATCGCGCAGTAACATAAGAGAATGTTTCAAGGCCTGCCGCCACTCGCTCCCTTTCGCCCCCGCCTGTTGCAGGACATGCGGGACTACAACAGGGAACGGCTGGCACGCGACGTCGGCGCCGGTGCCACCGTGGGCATCGTGGCGCTGCCGCTGGCCATGGCCTTTGCCATCGCCAGCGGCCTGAACCCCGAGGCCGGCCTGTGGACGGCCATCATCGCCGGCTTCATCATTTCGGCGCTGGGCGGCACCTCGGTTCAGATCGGTGGTCCGGCCGGCGCCTTCATCGTCATCGTCTACGGCATCGTCGAGCGCTACGGCCTGGCCAACCTGCTGATCTCCACCGTCAGCGCCGGCGTGCTGCTGTTCCTGCTCGGCCTGTTCCGGCTTGGCACCCTGGTGCGCTACGTGCCGGTCAGCGTGGTGATCGGCTTCACCAACGGCATCGCGGTTCTGATCGCGCTGTCCCAGCTTCGCGACTGGTTCGGGCTGGACATCGCCAAAATGCCGGCCGACTTCTTCGGCCAGATCGCCGCTCTCTGGCGCCACATGGAGAGTTTCAATCCCTGGGCCTTCGGACTGGGGGTGACGTGCGTCGTTGTCTTGTTCATCTGGCCGCAACTGTGGGCGGTGGACTCGCAGTTCCGGCGCCAGCTGGAGAAGATCGAGACCGTCAGCGCCCTGCGGGCCACCTCGCGCCTGCCGGCACCGGTGGTGGCCCTGGTCACCCTCTCCCTGGCCGCCTGGCTGATGCAACTGCCGGTGGAGACCATCGGCAGCCGCTTCGGCGGCATTCCCCAGGGTCTGCCGGTGTTCCAGCTGCCCGATTTTTCCTGGGAAACCGTTCGCCTCCTGGTCACCCCCACCCTGACGATCGCCCTGCTGGGCGCCATCGAGTCGCTGCTGTGCGCCCGGGTGGCCGACCAGCTCGGCGACACACCCAAGCACGACCCCAACCAGGAGCTGATGGCCCAGGGCGTGGCCAACGCGGTCGTGCCCTTCTTCGGCGGCATGCCGGCCACCGGCACCATTGCCCGCACGGTCACCAACATCCGCGCCGGTGCCACCTCGCCCGTGGCCGGCATGGTCCATGCCGCGACATTGGCCCTGGTGGTGCTGCTGGCCGCGCCGCTGGCCCAGCACATTCCGCTGGCCGTTCTCGCCGGGGTGCTGCTGTTCGTGGCCTGGAACATGGGCGAGTGGAAGGAGTTCGGGCGCCTGAAGCATTTCTCCAACCACTACCGCCTCATGATGGTCTCCACCTTCCTGGTGACCATCGTGTTCGACCTGACCGTGGCGGTGGAACTCGGCCTGGTGCTCGCCGTGGTGCTGTTCGTGCGGCGCCAGAGCGAGATTTTCCGCGCTGAAGCGGTGGCCGGCGGCGACCAGGAACTGACCTTTCGCCTCTACGGCTCCCTGTTCTTCGGCGCCGTGCCCAAGATCGACCCCCTCGTGGCCGCGGTCGAGCAGGCACCCGGACCGGTGGACGTCACCCTCGACGCCACGCACCTCATTTCCCTGGACACCACCGGCCTCGACGCCCTTGAGCAACTGCTCAAGGCCATCGGCAAGCGGGGCGGCAAACTGGGCATCACAGGCCTCAACCCCCAGCCGAAATCCCTGATGGAGCGGTCCGGATTCTCGGCCCACCTTCACCGGTTCCAGTGAAGCCCCTGTGCTCCCCTGAGACGGCGTTGCCTCTGGCCTGGGCACAAGGCGGCCAGGCGGCCTGCAGGCAGGCACCGCCCCGGTAGAATGCCGGTTTCCGTGTCCCGTCCGACGTCGTCACCATGCCGCTCTTTGCCCGTCCCCACTACACCTCCGATGTGACCGACTTCATCGACTCGCTCAAGGCTGCCCGTCCCGAGATCGAGCAGGAGCAGCGCCAGGGGAGGGCCTTGCTGTGGGACAAGCAGATCGACCGCGAATTCCAGGCCGAGGCCGAAGCCGCCCGGGTGCCCCAGAAGCCCTACGTCTACCAGACGGAAGCCGGTCAGGCCTGACCGGGTCCGGACGGCGAGCGCCATGAGCAGCGAGGCCCCGACCCAGCTCCAGGAGGCGCCCGAGGGCCTGGATGCCGTCCTGCCCTCCGTCGTCGACCATGTGGCCATCGCCCGCCTGTACGGCGAGCCGCTGTTCGACCTGCCGCGCGATCTCTACATTCCGCCGGATGCCCTGCGTGTCTTCCTGGAGGCCTTCGAGGGGCCGCTGGACCTGCTTCTCTACCTGATCCGCAAGCAGAACTTCAACATCCTCGACATCCCGATGGCGGCCGTCACCCGCCAGTACCTGAGCTATGTCGAGGAAATCCGGGCCTCCAATCTCGAGCTGGCGGCCGAGTACCTGCTGATGGCGGCCATGCTGATCGAGATCAAGTCTCGCATGCTGCTGCCACCGAAGAAGACGGTCGAGGGCGAGGAAGCCGAAGATCCCCGTGCCGAACTCGTGCGTCGACTGCTCGAATACGAACAGATGAAGCTGGCCGCCCAGCGCCTCTCGGACATGCCCCAGTATGGCCGTGACTTCCTCAAGGCGCAGGTCTACGTCGAGCAGGCCCTGGTGCCGCGCTTTCCCGACGTGCACGTCGTGGACCTCCAGAACGCCTGGCGGGACATCCTGCGCCGTGCGCGGCTGGTGCAGCACCACCGCATCAGCCGCGAGGAGCTGTCGGTGCGCGAGCACATGAGCCTGCTCCTGCGCAGGCTGCAAGGCAGGCGCTTCGTCGAGTTCGGCGAGCTGTTCGATCCCGGGCGCGGCACACCGGTGCTGGTCGTCACCTTCATCGCCATGCTGGAGCTGGCCAAGGAAACGCTGATCGAGCTCACGCAGGCCGAGGCCTTTGCGCCCATCTACGTGCGGCTCGCCTACACGCCCAACTGATGAGCGCCACCCACGAGTTCGACGTCCTGATCATCGGCAGCGGGCTGGCCGGTCTGACCGCCGCGATCCGGCTCGCGCCGACGCACCGCGTCGCGGTGGTCACCAAGCGCGGCATCTCGGACGGATCGAGCAACTGGGCCCAGGGCGGGATTGCCGCGGTGCTGGCCGAGGGTGACAGCTATGCCTCCCACGTCGACGACACCCTCGTGGCCGGGGCCGGGCTGTGTGACCTGGAGGCCACCCGGTTCACGGTGGAGAACGCCCCGGCTGCCATCGCCTGGCTGCGGGAGCTGGGTGTGCCCTTCTCGACCGAGAACGGAGAGCTGCACCTGACCCGGGAGGGCGGTCACAGCCACCGGCGCATCGTGCACGTGACCGATGCCACCGGCGCCGCCGTGCAGACCACCCTCAGCGAACGTGCCCGGGCGACCGAGGGCATCCGCTTCTTCGAGAACCACATGCTGGTGGACCTCATCACGGACCGCAAACTGCCCGGCGCACAAGCTGGCGGTGGTCCGGTGCGTTGCCACGGCGCCTACGTGCTCGACGTCGACCGGGACGAGGTGGAGACCTTCAGCGCCCGCCACACCATCCTGGCGACAGGCGGTGCGGGCAAGGTCTACCTCTACACGACCAATCCCGACACGGCCACAGGCGACGGCATCGCCGCTGCCTGGCGGGCCGGGTGCCGGGTGGCCAACATGGAGTTCATCCAGTTCCACCCCACCTGCCTGTACCACCCCCACGTCAAGAACTTCCTCATCACCGAGGCGGTGCGGGGCGAAGGCGGCCAGCTGAAGCTGCCGCCCCGCCTGGGCGGACACCGTTTCATGCCCGACCACGACCCGCGTGCGGAGCTGGCGCCACGCGACATCGTGGCCCGCGCCATCGACTTCGAGATGAAGAAGCACGGCCTGGACTGCGTGCATCTGGACATCTCGCACCAGAGCCCCGAATTCCTGCGCGAGCACTTCCCCAACATCCTGGCCCGCTGCGCCGCGCTGGGCATCGACATCACGCGCGAACCCATTCCGGTGGTGCCGGCCGCGCACTACACCTGCGGCGGCGTGGTCACCGACCTGTCAGGACGCACCGACCTGTCAGGCCTGTACGCGGTGGGCGAGACCACCTGCACCGGGCTGCACGGCGCCAACCGCCTGGCCAGCAACTCGCTGGTCGAATGCATGGTGTTTGCCCGCGCGGCCGCCGAGGCGATCCTGTGCAGCCCGGGTGCCGAACACCGCGCGCTGCCGCTGTGGGACGAGAGCCGCGTCACCGATGCCGACGAACAGGTCGTCATTTCACACAACTGGGACGAGCTGCGCCGCTTCATGTGGGACTATGTCGGCATCGTGCGGACCAACAAGCGGCTGGAGCGGGCCGCGCACCGCATCACGCTGCTGCAGCGCGAAATCCACGAGTTCTACTCGCAGTTCCACGTCACGCGCGACCTGCTGGAGCTGCGCAACCTCGTCCAGGTCGCCGACCTCATCGTCATGAGCGCCATGCTGCGCCGGGAAAGCCGGGGGCTGCACTACAGCCGGGACTATCCCGGCATGCTGGCGGAGGCCAGACCGACCATCCTGGTGCCGCCGTCGCGCTGAACAGCGCGGTCCCGAACGGCACCGGATGTGGCGCCGCCGCCTCAGGCTGCGCCGATGTTCGGCACCAGGGCGCCGGCGTCGTGCCCCGCCTTGTGGGCGGCGGTGAAGGCCAGCATGCGGTCGATCGGCAGGCGCGCCCGGTCGATCAGGGCGGCATCGACATGGATGGCGTTCTCGCCCGTCTGCAGCACCCGGGCCACCCCCGCCAGGCCGTTCATCGCCATCCAGGGACAGTGGGCGCAGCTCTTGCAGGTGGCGCTGTTGCCGGCCGTCGGCGCCTCGATGAACACCTTGCCCGGGTTCTGCTGGCGCAGCATGTGCATCATGCCGTTGTCGGTGGCCACGATGAACTCGGGCGCATCCATCTCGCGCGCCGCCTTCAGGATCCCGGAAGTGGAGCCCACCGCATCTGCCAGCGCGACCACCTCGGCCGGACTTTCCGGATGCACCAGCACCCTGGCCTGCGGATGCGCCTTCTTCAGGTCGGCCAGTTCGGCAGCCTTGAACTCGTCGTGCACGATACAGGAACCCGTCCACATCAGCATGTCGGCACCCGTCTCGCGCTGGATGTACCCACCCAGGTGCTTGTCGGGCGCCCACAGGATCTTGTGGCCCTTCTCCTTGAGGGCGCGAACGATGTCCAGCGCGCAGCTGGAGGTCACCAGCCAGTCCGAACGCGCCTTGACGGCCGCACTGGTGTTGGCATAGACGACCACGGTGCGCTCCGGATGCTGGTCGCAGAAGGCGCTGAAGGCGTCGATGGGACAACCCAGATCGAGCGAACAGGTCGCATCCAGGTCCGGCATCAGAACCGTCTTCTCCGGGCTCAGGATCTTGGCCGTCTCGCCCATGAAGCGCACGCCCGAGACCACCAGGGTCTGCGCCGGATGGTCGCGGCCGAAGCGCGCCATCTCCAGCGAATCGCTGACGATGCCTCCGGTCTCCAGCGCCAGGTCCTGCAGGTCCGGGTGCACGTAGTAGTGCGAGACCATCACCGCGTTGCGCTCCTTGAGCAGGCGGCGGATGCGCTCCTTCAGTTCGGCGCGCTGCTGCGGCCCCGGCTCGACCGGCACCCGCGCCCAGGCGTGCTTCGTGGGGCAGGCCGGCTGTTCGTATTCGACGTCGATGATGGCGCTGGCTGTCATGTCGGTGATCCGTGGGTTTCGAAACGCATGGAAAAGTCGATCGCCCTCACATCCTTGGTCAGGGCCCCTATGGAGATGCGGTCGACGCCGGTTTCTGCAAGGGCGCGCACCGTCTGCAGGTTCACACCGCCGGAAATCTCCAGAACGGCACGACCCGCGTTGCGGCGAACGGCCTCGCTGAGCGTCGCCATGTCCATGTTGTCCAGCAGGACCATGCCGGCGCCGCAGGCCAGCGCCTCGTCCAGCTGCTCCAGCGTCTCCACCTCGATCTCGACGAAACGGGCCTGCGGCGCCGTCTCCTGCACCCGGCGCAGCACGGCAGCCACACCACCGGCCGCCGCGATGTGGTTTTCCTTGATCAGCACGGCGTCGTACAGGCCGATGCGGTGGTTCACCCCACCACCCGTGCGCACCGCGTGCTTCTGGGCCAGCCGCAGGCCCGGGATGGTCTTGCGCGTGTCGACAATGGCGGCACGGGTGCCCCGGACCGCCTCCACGAAAGTGGCCGTGCGGGTGGCCACCGCCGACAGGAGCTGCAGGAAGTTCAGTGCGGTGCGCTCGGCGGTCAGCAGCGCCTGGGCCCGACCCTCGATCTCCACCACCACCTGGTCGGCCGTGCAGCGCCCGCCCTCCCCGACGTGCCAGGCGAGACGGGCCTGCGGATCGCAGGCCTGCACGGCCGCATCGACCCAGGGCCGGCCGCAGATGACGGCCGCCTCGCGGGCGATGATGCGTGCGCGCGCCGGCACCGCGGCATCGACCAGGGCTGCGGTCAGGTCCCCGCTGCCGACGTCTTCGGCAAGCGCACGCGCCACGTCGGCACGGGCCAGCTCGGCCAGGTCATCTGCGGTGAAATCGGACAGGTGTTTCATGGGGGTCAAGCATAACAACTGCGTCCTCCGGTCCAGCGCAGCAGATCGACTATAGTGCCCCCCAACCAACCCGACGCCAAGGGGAACCCATGAGTCAAACCACCCAAGCACCCGCGACCGCGACGCCTTACGGCACGCTTCCGGCGGCCTCCCCGCTGCCGCAACGCAAGCCGGTGAGCCTGCCCCGCCTGGCCGAGATGCGCGAACGCGGCGAGAAGATCACCATGCTGACCGCCTACGACGCCACCTTCGCGGCCGTGGCCGATGCCGCCGGTGTCGAATGCATCCTGGTCGGCGATTCGCTCGGCATGGTGTGCCAGGGCCTGTCCAGCACGACGGGCGTGACGCTGGAGACCATGACCTACCACACCGAAAGCGTGGTCCGCGGGCTGCGCCGGGTCCAGGGCACCGCGTGGGTCATCGGCGACCTGCCCTTCGGCAGCTACCACGAGAGCCGGGAACAGGCGCTGCGCAGCGCGGCCGAGATCCTGCGCGCGGGCGCCCACATGGTCAAGCTCGAAGGCGGTGGCTGGACCGCCGAGACGGTCCGATTCCTGGTCGAGCGCGGCATCCCGGTCTGCGCCCACCTGGGCCTGACACCGCAGACGGTGCATTCCCTGGGAGGCTACCGCGTCCAGGGCCGCGACGATGCCGCTGCCCTGCAGCTGCGCCGCCACGCCCTGGAACTGCAGGACGCCGGCGCCGCCATGCTGGTGCTCGAAATGGTGCCCGCGGCCCTGTCGGCCGAGATCACCGAGGAGCTCAGGACCTGCCACACCATCGGCATCGGTGCGGGCAGGGGAACTGCCGGCCAGGTCCTGGTCATGCACGACATGCTTGGCATCAACCTCGGCCGCAACCCGAAGTTCGTGCGCAACTTCATGGAGGGCGCCGCCAGCGTGCGCGACGCCATGGCGGCCTACGTGCGCGCTGTCAAGGACGGCAGCTTCCCCGACGACCAGCTGCACGCATGGTGATCTTCCGATGAAACTCGTCCACACCATTGCCGACCTGCGGGAGGCACTGGCGCCTCACCGGTCGCCCGCCTTCGTGCCGACCATGGGCAACCTGCATGCCGGCCACCTCGACCTTGTCCGGCAGGCCCAGCCGCTGGGTGACGTGACCGTCTCCAGCATCTTCGTCAACCGCCTGCAGTTCGGACCGAACGAGGACTTCGACACCTACCCGCGCACCCTGCAGACCGATTGCGCCCGCCTGGAGGAGGCCGGCTGCGACATCGTGTTCGCACCGCCCGAGAAGGAACTCTATCCGGAACCCCAGGTGTACAAGGTGCAACCCCCCTCCGATCTGGCCGACATCCTCGAGGGCCATTTCAGACCGGGGTTCTTCATCGGGGTCTGCACCGTGGTGATGAAACTGTTCCAGTGCGTTTTCTCGGACGCCAAAGGACCACGCTACGCCCTGTTCGGCAAGAAGGACTACCAGCAGCTCATGATCATCCGCCGCATGGTGCAGCAGTTCGCGATGCCGGTCCAGGTCATCGCCGGCGAGACCCAGAGGGCACCGGACGGTCTGGCCCTGAGTTCGCGCAACGGCTACCTGAGCGAGACCGAGCGCGCCGAGGCGGTGCAGCTGAACCTGACGCTGCGCGCGCTGGCCCGGGATGCCCTGGCCGCCGCCGGTTCGCTGCCCGCGCGGCGCGAGGCACTCGAAGCCCAGGCCATGCGCAGCCTGGCCGTGCGGGGGTGGAAGCCGGATTACCTGACCGTGCGCCGCCGCAGCGACCTGCAGGTGCCACGGGCCGAGGACGCGCTCAGCCCACAATCCCTGGTGGTGCTCGGCGCGGCGCGGCTGGGCAACACGCGCCTGATCGACAACCTGGAGATCTGAACGCCGGCGTGCGGCAGTGGCGGCCGTGCGTCAGGGCGTCTCCGTCCTCGGGTCACGCCCCATCAGGGCGGCGACGGCCTCGGCCGGCCGCCATGTCCCGTCGAGCAGGGCCACGACCGCCTCGCTGATGGGCATCTCCACCCCCAGGGAGCGCGCCCGCTGCACGACCGTGCGGGCGCTGTAGACACCCTCGGCCACATGCCCGAGTGAATCCACCGCCTGCTGCAGGCTCATGCCCTCGGCCAGCAACTGGCCCACGCGCCGGTTGCGCGACAGGTCGCCGGTGGCGGTCAAGACGAGATCTCCCAGGCCGGACAGGCCCATGAAGGTCTCCGCCCGTGCGCCCAGTGCCAGACCGAAGCGGGTCATCTCGGCCAGACCGCGCGTGATCAGCGCTGCCCGGGCATTGAGCCCCAGGTTCAAGCCATCGCACAGGCCGGTGGCAATGGCCAGCACGTTCTTCACAGCGCCGCCCACCTCCACGCCGACGATGTCATCGTTGGCGTAGACACGCAGGCCCGCACCGTGAAAGGCCGTGACCAGGCCCTCGCGCACGCTGGCATGGGCACTGGCGGCCACCAGGGCTGCGGGTTGGCCGCGGGCCACCTCCTGGGCAAAACTGGGGCCGCTGAGCACGCCGACCGGCAGCCCGGGCGCCACTTCGGCCGC
>SBFS01000018.1 GCA_006227825.1 Burkholderiales bacterium
GAGTCGCGCTTTGCCGACAAGGCCTACGCGCGTGGCGTGGCCGATTTCTTTTTCGACGAGCTCGCGCGCCATGGCGTGACCACCGCGCTGACCTTCTCCACCTCGCACCCGGCCTCGGTGGATGCGGCCTTCGAGGCGGCGCGCGAGCGGGGTCTGAGATTCATCACCGGCAAGTGCCTGCAGGACCGGCACAGCCCCGACGGGGTTCGCGACCAGACCGAGACCAGCCTGGCCGACACCGAGGATCTCATCCGCCGCTGGCACGGGGTCGACCGCCTGGGCTACGCCATCACGCCACGCTTTGCCCCCAGTTGCAGCGAGGCCCAGCTGCGTGGCGCCGGCGAGCTGGCGGCCAGGTACCCCGACGTCTGGATCCAGTCGCATGTCGCGGAGAACCGCGACGAGGTGCGCTGGGTGGCCGAGCTGTTTCCGGCGGCGCGCAGCTACCTGGCGGTGTATGAGGGCTTCGGCCTGCTGCGCGAGCGCGCGGTCTATGCCCACTGCATCTGGCTGGACGCGCAGGACCGGGCGCTGATGGCCAGCACCGGCACGGCCGCGGCCATCAGCCCGACCAGCAACCTGTTCCTGGGCAGCGGCTTTTTCGACTATGCCGCTGCCGACGCGGCCGGCATGCGCTACGGCCTGGCCAGCGATGTGGGGGGCGGCACCAGTTTCTCGCCCTTTCACACCATGCTGGCCGCCTACTGCGTGGCCCGCGAGGGCATCAGCAAACCGGGCCTGACCCTGAGTCCCGGGCATCTGTGGTGGCAGCACACGGCAGGGGCCGCTGCGGCGCTGGGGCTTGCGGGCGTGGTGGGCAACCTGCAGCCGGGCTGCGAGGCCGACTTCGTCGTGCTCGACCCGCAGGCCACGCCGCTGCTGGCGCGGCGCACGGCGCAGGCGGCGAGCCTGGACGAACTGCTGTTCGCCTTCATCGTGCTGGGCGACGACCGGGCCGTGCGCCGCACGGTGGTTGCCTGAGCAGGGCGTCGCGGCCGGGCCCGGGACCCGCGATCCGCACTGCCAGGCCGCGGGCGTGCTCCCTACTTACAATCCGGAACGAACCGGAGCACACCCCATGAGCATCAAGAGCGACCGATGGATCCGCCGCATGGCCGAGCAGCACGGCATGATCGAGCCTTTCGAGCCGGGCCAGATCCGGCACAACGCCGCCGGCCAGAAGATCGTCAGCTACGGCACCAGCAGTTACGGCTACGACATCCGCTGTGCGCCGGAATTCAAGGTCTTCACCAACATCCACAGCACGGTGGTGGACCCGAAGAACTTCGACGAGAAGAGCTTCGTGGACATCCATTCGGATGTCTGCATCATCCCGCCCAACAGTTTTGCGCTGGCGCGCACGGTCGAGTACTTCCGGATCCCCCGCAATGTGCTGACCATCTGCCTGGGCAAGAGCACCTATGCCCGCTGCGGCATCATCGTCAATGTCACCCCCTTCGAACCCGAGTGGGAGGGCTACGTGACGCTGGAGTTTTCCAACACCACGCCGCTGCCGGCCAAGATCTACGCGGGCGAGGGCTGCGCCCAGGTGCTGTTCTTCGAGAGTGACGAGGTCTGCGAGACCAGCTACAAGGACCGCGGCGGCAAGTACCAGGGCCAGGTGGGGGTGACGCTGCCCAAGACCTGAAGGGCCCCGGCCCTGCGGTTTGACATGCGTCAAGCCGGCTGTAAGCGAACACAGGTAGCATTGCCGGGTCCGTTCCGCGTGCCCGGGCTGTATATGCCTGCGCCGGAGTTTCCGTCGGGTGTCCGTCCGGGGCGCCCCTGACCTCCCTGTTCCCAGGCCGCGGGCCTGTGCCGCCATGTCCCAGAATCCTCCCGTCATCGAGACCCCCCAGCCCATTCCCCAGGGCGAGCCGCTGCCCCACCGCAAGGTCATCCGCGCCTGGCTCACCCCCATTGCCGAGCGCCGCACCGCCTGGGGCATTGCGCTGCTGGTCTTCGACTGGCTCGTTTTCGCCGCCCTCATCGCGGGCACCGTGCTGCTGCAGGCCTGGTGGGCCAAGCTGCTGTGCGGTCTGGCCGCGGGCTTTGTCATCGGCCGCCTGTTCATCATCGGCCACGACGCCTGCCACCAGAGCTACACCCCGCATCGCGAACTCAACCGTGTGCTCGGCCGCATCGCGATGATCCCCTCGCTCACGCCCTACAGCCTGTGGGAGGTGGGCCACAACGTGGTGCACCACGGCTACACCAACCTCAAGGGTGTCGATTTCGTCTGGGCGCCGCTGACCAAGGAGGAGTTCGAGGCCCTCTCGCCCGCCCGCCGCGTGATGGAGCGCATCTACCGCAGCGGCTGGGGCCCGGCGCTGTACTACCTGGTCGAGATGTGGTGGAACCGCATGTACTTCCCGCGCAAGACCTACATGGGCACCAGCCGGCCCGAGTTCACCCGCGACGGCATTTTCGTCACGGTCACCGCAGCGCTCTGGATCGCCGGCCTGGTCGCTGCCGCCTGGGCCACCGGCCAGTCTGCGCTGGCGCTGGTGGGCTACGGCTTCGTGGTGCCCTTCCTGTTCTGGAACGCCATGATCGGCTTCGTCGTCTATGTGCACCACACCCACACGGCCGTGCAGTGGCACGACGACAAGCACGCCTGGGCCAAGGCCGCGCCCTTTGTGTCCACCACCGTGCACCTGACCTTTCCGTTCAGGATCGGCGCGCTGATGCACCACATCATGGAGCACACCGCCCACCACGTGGACATGAGCGTGCCGCTGTACAAGCTCAAGAATGCGCAGAAGCTGCTCGAGGACACGCTGCCCGGCCGCATCATCATCCAGCGCTTTTCCTGGCGCTGGTACTTCGAGACCGCCCGCAAGTGCAAGCTCTACGACTTCACCCGTCGCTGCTGGACCGACTTCCAGGGCCGCCCCACCAGCGACTTCAAGCCCGCCATCGCCTGAAATGAGGCCCGCCGCAGCGGCGCTTCGGGCTCCCGCTGGGATGAAGGAGAGCTTGTGAACATCACTGTCCGGCCAGAAACGCAGGCCGACCGCCTGCCGGTCGAGGAACTGACCCGCGAGGCTTTCTGGAACCTGTACCGGCCAGGGTGTGACGAGCACTACACCACCCACCTGATCCGGGGCCATGCCGACTCTCTGCCGGACCTGACCTTCGTGGCCGAGGTGGGCGGGCAGATTGTCGGCAGCATCGTCTACACCCGCTCCTGGGTGGTCAACGAACAGGGCCAGCGGGTGGAGACGGCCACCTTCGGGCCGCTTTGTGTGCATCCGGCCTGGCAGCGGCGTGGCGTCGGATCGGCGCTGATCGCGCACACCCGCGCGCTGGCGGAGCAGAAGGGCTACCCGGCCATCCTGATCCTGGGCGACCCGCACAACTACTGCCGGCACGGTTTCCGCACGGGCAAGGACCTGAATGTGGGCATGCCGGACGGCAGGTTTCCGCTGGGCCTGCTGGTGCTGGAGTTGCAGCCGGGCTTTTTTGCCGGTCACCGGTGGACCTTCCATGCCAGCCCGGTGTACGAGTTCGACCCCGCCGAGGTGGAGGCCTACGACGCGCGCTTTCCACCCAGGGAAAAGAAGCACCAGCCTTCGCAGGACCTGTTTGGCATGCTGATCCGGGCCGTGGTGGAATGAAGGCCTTGCGCCGACCACCGGGCTCGGTGAAAACCCCATGAAGTGCGACAATGTCGGGTTATGGCTCCACAGCCACAGTGCCCGGCCGGGGTTGACCTGCGGCGCGGGCACACGCCTTCCACTTTTCCAGACCCTGTTGGCCCTGCCTGCCTGATGACCCAGTCCTTCTCCGAACTCCAGCTCTCGCCCAAGATCGCCCGTGCCGTGGCCGAGATGGGCTACGAAAACATGACGCCCATCCAGGCCCAGGCCATCCCGGTGGTGCTGCAGGGGCGTGACGTGATGGGGGCGGCCCAGACGGGTACCGGCAAGACGGCGGCATTTGCGCTGCCGCTGCTGCAGCGCATGATGAAGCACGAGAACGCGTCGACTTCGCCGGCGCGCCACCCCGTGCGGGCGCTGGTGCTGCTGCCCACGCGCGAGCTGGCCGACCAGGTGGCCGAGCAGGTCAGGCTGTACGCCAAATACACCGCGCTGCGCAGCACGGTGGTGTTCGGCGGCATGGACATGAAGCCGCAGACGGCCGAACTCAAGAAGGGCGTCGAGGTGCTGGTGGCCACGCCGGGGCGGCTGCTGGACCACATCGAGGCCAGGAACTGCGTGCTCAACCAGGTGGAGTACGTGGTGCTCGACGAGGCCGACCGCATGCTGGACATCGGCTTCCTGCCCGACCTGCAGCGCATCCTGAGTTACCTGCCCAAGACCCGCACCACCCTGCTGTTCTCGGCCACCTTCTCGCCCGAGATCAAGCGCCTGGCCAGCAGCTACCTGCAGGACCCGGTCACCATCGAGGTGGCGCGGTCGAACGCCACCGCCTCCACGGTGGAGCAGCATTTCTACCGGGTCGACGACGACGACAAGCGCCAGACGCTCAAGCAGCTGGTCAGGGAGCGCGCCATCACGCAGGCTTTCGTGTTCGTCAACAGCAAGCTCGGCTGTGCCCGGCTGGCGCGTTCGCTGGAGCGCGAGGGCCTCAAGACCACCGCCCTGCATGGCGACAAGAGCCAGGAGGAGCGACTCAAGGCCCTGGACGCCTTCAAGCAGGGCCAGGTCGACCTGCTGGTGTGCACCGATGTGGCCGCCCGCGGCCTGGACATCAAGGATGTGCCGGCGGTGTTCAACTTCGACATCCCGTTCAACGCCGAGGACTATGTGCACCGCATCGGTCGCACAGGGCGCGCGGGCGCCTCAGGCCTGGCCATTTCCTTCGTCAGCGGCCGGGACACCCGGCTGATGACCGACATCGAGAAGCTCATCGGCCGCAAGTTCGAGCTCGAAGCGCTGGAACTCGAAGCCGACCGCCGCCCGGCCGGCCACTTCAACGATGGCCAGCGCGCCTGGCGCCAGGGCGCCGCGCAGGACGACGATGGTCAGCGTGACATCCGCGCGGCGCGCTCCAGCCGCGACGGCCGTCCCGAGCGCGAGGAGCGCCGGCCGGCCCGTCCACCCCGACCGCCGGCCGACCCGCTGTTCGACAAGCCTTACGAACCCGGCACGCCCGCCGACGTCAAGCCGGCCTGGGAGCAGCAGGCCCAGCAGCGCCCGACCTCGCGCCCGGGTTCCCCCAACATCAAGACGCGCAAGAAGGTGCCGGCGCTGTTCAAGCCCGTGCAGCCCGAAGACCAGCCCCAGCCGGAAACCCAGGCGGGCTGAGTGAGCGGCCCCGGGTGAGGCCGTTCAGCCGGGCTTCTGGGCCTGCGGGCAGGGGACCGACAGCAGCTCGGCCTGGCCGGGCGTATCGCCCAGGCGTGCCGCGGTCAGGCAGCCACCCCACACGCAGCCGGTGTCCAGCGGCAGCACGTCCGGCCTGGACGCGGTCCGAAGGGTCGACCAGTGACCGAAGGCCACCGGCGTTCCGGCGGTGCGGCGGCCCGGCACCTCGAACCAGGGCATGAAGCCCGGCGGCGCTGCCGCGGCACTGTCCTTGGTGTCGAACTCCATCACGCCTTCGGCCGAGCAGAAGCGCAGGCGCGTGAAGGCGTTGACGATGACGCGCAGGCGGTCGTAGCCGCACAGATCGTCGCTCCAGCGGTCGGGCCGGTTGCCGTACAGGTTGTGCAGGAAGACGCCCCAGTCGGCGCCGCGCAGTTCGCGCTCCACCTCGGCCGACAGGCGCAGGGCCTGTGCCCGGTCCCACGCCGGCAGCACGCCGGCATGCACCAGCAGCCAGCCCCGCACCTGCAGGGCCAGCGGGCAGTGGCGCAGCCAGTCGAGCAGGGCGGTGCGGTCGGGCGCGTGCAGGATCTCGTCCAGGGTGTCGCTGCGGTGTGGCCTGCGCACGCCGTGCGCGGTGGCCAGCAGGTGCAGGTCGTGGTTGCCCAGCAGGCAGTGTGCGCTGCCTTGCAGCGCCATCAGCCGGCGCAGGACCTGCAACGATCGGGGCCCGCGGTTGACCATGTCGCCCAGCAGGTAGAGCGTGTCGCGGCTGGGGGAAAAACCGATGTGGGCCAGCAGCCGGTCCAGGGCGTCGTCGCAGCCCTGCACATCGCCGATCAGGTAAAGTGACATGCACAAATTATGGACATACTGCTGATCGCCTTCCTGACCTTCCTCAGCGGGGTGTTTTCGATGACGGAGATCGCGGTGGTCTCCAGCCGCCGCATCCGGATCGAGGCGATGGCCCAGTCGGGCCACAAGGGTGCGCAGGCGGTGCTCCAGCTGCAGGACAACCCGACGCAGTTCTTCTCGACCATCCAGATGGGCAACACCACGATCGCCCTGCTCAACGGCATCGTGGGGGAAAACGCCTTCGGCTCAGGCCTGAGCCACCGATTCGAGGCCCTGGGCCTGGGGCCGACCCTTTCGGCCGCGCTGGGGACCGGGGTGGTGGTCATCAGCGTGACCTACGTGACCATCGTGTTCGGCGAACTGGTCTCCAAGCGCATCGGCCAGAGCGCCCCCGAGGCCATCGCCAGCTGGATGGCCCGTCCGGTGCGGCTGCTGGCTGCCGGTGCCCGGCCCTTTGTCTGGCTGCTCGAGGCCTCGACCAACCTGGTGTTGCGCCTGCTGCGCATCCCGCCCGAGGTGCCGCGTGACGTGACGGAGGCCGAACTGCAGGCGCATCTGGCCCAGGGGGTGGATGCCGGCATCATCGAACACCACGAGCACCGGCTGGTGCGCAACGTCTTCAACCTGGACGAAAGGCCGCTGACGTCCATCATGGTGCCGCGTTCGGAGGTCCAGTGGCTGGACGCGGCCAGCCCGGTGGAAGAGGCGCTGCAGCGTGCCCGCACGCTCGGGCACTCGTGGTACCCGGTCTGCCGCGACAGCCTGGAGCATGTGACCGGGCTGATCGCGCTGACCCGGCTGCTGGAGTTGCAGGCTGGCCAGGAGAGCGGACCGATCGGTCCGCACGCCCAGCCGGCGGTGTTCGTTCCCGAGACCCTGTCCGGCATGGAATTGCTCGAGCAGTTCCGGGTGCGCTCGATCCGCATCGTGCTGGTGGTGGACGAATACGGCGTGGTGCAGGGGCTGCTGACACCGATGGATCTGCTGGAGGCCATCACCGGCGAACTGCACCCCGAGGATGCGGTCGATGCCTGGGCCACGCAGCGCGAGGACGGCGCCTGGCTGGTCGACGGCGCCATGCCGGTGGCCGAACTGAAGGCCCGGCTGGGCATCGACTACCTTCCGGACGAGGAGAGGGGGCGGTACAACACGGTGGCGGGCCTGATGCAGTCGGTCGCAGGCGAGCTGCTGGGCCAGAACGAGCACGTCGAGTGCGCCGGCTGGCGCTTCGAGGTGCTGGCCCTGGAGGGCCGGCGCATCGAGCAGATCCTGCTGACGCCCTTGCCGGCCGAGCAGGCGCAGGAAGAGCCTCCCGCTTCCTGAGCGCCCGCTCCGGCAGTTCAGGGACGGTGCCGGTACAGCCAGTCCTTGAAGGCCAGGGCGGCCGGTGACAGGCGCTTGCCGCGCGGATAGACCACATGCCAGCGGCGGATCAGCGGGAAGCCCTGCACATCCAGCTGCACCAGTTCGCCCAGCGCCAGCTCGGCCACCACGGTGGTGGCCGACAGCACGGCCAGGCCCAGGCCTCCGGCCACCGTCTGCTTGATGGCCTCGTTGCTGCCGACCTCCAGCCGGTTCCTGAGCACCACGCCCTGGCTGGCGAAGAACTTCTCGGCCGTCAGGCGCGTGCCCGAGCCGGGCTCGCGAAAGATGAAGGGCTGGTTCATCAGGCGCCGGGGTGCGATGGCTTTCTGCCCCACCAGCGGGTGCTCGGGCGGTGCCACCAGCACCAGCGGGTTGTCGGCAAAGTCCTCGCAGACCACGTCCATCTGCTCGGGTGGCTGGCCCATGATGTAGAGGTCGTCCTGGTTCGCCGCCAGCCGCTGCAGCAGGTTCTCGCGGTTGCCCACCACCATGGCCACGTCGATGCCCGGGTGCGCCGCGCAAAAGCCCCCCAGCAGCTTGGGCACCGTGTACTTCACTGTGGTGAGGATGGCCAGTTTCAGGCTGCCCCGCTCGACGCCCTGAAGCGCGGCCAGGTCCTGGGAGAGCTGCTCAAGGCGGGTGTCGATGTCTCTGCAGGCCTCGGCCAGCGTACGGCCGGCGGCCGTCAGGTAGATCTTCTTGCCCAGTTGTTCGAACAGCGGCTGTCCCACCGTCTCCGACAGCTGCTTGACTTGCAGCGACAGCGTCGGAGGCGAGAGGTGCAGGGCTTCTGCGGCCCGCGCAAAGCTGCCGTGAGTGGCCACCGCCCGGAAGATGCGCAGCTGGTGCAGGGTGGCATGACGCAATGACATGAAGCAACCTCAACAATTTTGAAAAGGCAAACATAACAGTAAAAACATTTTACTTTTATTTATTCTATAAGCGGCGAACAATGCTCTCCAGTACAGAACCGCAACGCCCGCACACAGGGCGCTGGGGGCAACCGGAAACCACATTCGACCACCCGAGAAGGAGCTCGCCGCATGGCCACCAAGACCTACAACGCCGGTGTGAAGGAGTACCGCCAGACCTACTGGATGCCCGAGTACACGCCCCTGGACACCGACATCCTGGCCGTCTTCAAGATCACGCCGCAGCCGGGCGTGGATCGCGAGGAGGCCGCGGCCGCCGTGGCGGCCGAGTCGTCCACCGGCACCTGGACCACGGTCTGGACCGATCTGCTGACCGATCTGGACTACTACAAGGGGCGTGCCTACCGCATCGAGGACGTGCCCGGCGACGACACCTGCTTCTACGCCTTCATCGCCTACCCGATCGACCTGTTCGAAGAGGGCTCGGTGGTCAACGTGTTCACTTCCCTGGTGGGCAACGTGTTCGGCTTCAAGGCCGTGCGCGCCCTGCGCCTGGAGGACGTGCGCTTCCCGATTGCCTACGTCAAGACCTGCGGCGGACCGCCCCACGGCATCCAGGTCGAGCGCGACATGATGAACAAGTACGGTCGCCCGCTGCTGGGCTGCACCATCAAGCCCAAGCTGGGGCTGTCGGCCAAGAACTATGGCCGCGCGGTGTATGAGTGCCTGCGGGGCGGACTGGACTTCACCAAGGACGACGAGAACGTCAACAGCCAGCCTTTCATGCGCTGGAAGCAGCGCTTCGACTTCGTCCAGGAGGCCACCCTGAAGGCCGAGGCCGAAACCGGTGAGCGCAAGGGTCACTACCTGAACGTGACGGCGCCCACGCCGGAAGAGATGTACAAGCGCGCCGAGTATGCGAAGGAGATCGGCGCGCCGATCATCATGCACGACTACATCACCGGCGGCTTCTGTGCCAACACGGGGCTGGCCAACTGGTGCCGCGAGAACGGCATGCTGCTGCACATCCACCGTGCCATGCACGCGGTCATCGACCGCAACCCGCATCACGGCATCCACTTCCGCGTGCTCACCAAGATCCTGCGGCTGTCCGGCGGTGACCACCTGCACACCGGCACCGTGGTGGGCAAGCTCGAGGGTGACCGCGCCTCGACGCTCGGCTGGATCGACCTGCTGCGCGAGAGCTTCATCCCCGAGGACCGCTCGCGAGGCATCTTCTTCGACCAGGACTGGGGCTCCATGCCCGGTGCCCTGGCCGTGGCCTCCGGAGGCATCCATGTCTGGCACATGCCGGCCCTGGTGACCATTTTCGGCGACGACTCCGTGCTGCAGTTCGGTGGCGGAACGCTCGGTCACCCCTGGGGCAACGCCGCCGGTGCCCATGCCAACCGCGTGGCGCTGGAAGCCTGTGTGCAGGCGCGCAACGAGGGCCGCCAGCTCGAGCGCGAAGGCAAGGAGATCCTGACCGCCGCGGCACAGCACTCACCCGAACTGAAGATCGCCATGGAGACCTGGAAGGAGATCAAGTTCGAGTTCGACACGGTGGACAAGCTCGACCTCGCCCACAAGTGAGTGGCATCCCGTCCGACCGCCGCCGATTCAACCGTTCATCTGAAGGAAATTCAACATGGCAGTTCAAGCCTACAAGCAGACGCCCAGGTACGAGACCTTCTCCTACCTGCCGCCCATGACGCCGGATCAGGTGCGCCGCCAGATTGCCTACTGCATTGCCCAGGGCTGGAACCCTGCGGTCGAGCACAGCGAGCGCGGAACACCCGCCAGCGTGAGCTTCTGGTACATGTGGAAGCTGCCCCTGTTCGGCGAGCAGAACATCGACACCGTGCTGGCCGAGATCGAGGCCTGCCACCGCGAGTTCCCCGATCACCTGGTGCGCTTCGTCGCCTACGACAACTATGCCCAGAGCCAGGGCATGGCTTTTGTCGTGTATCGCTGACAGCCGCTTCGCGCTTGCACACGGACACCGGACCGAGAGGCAGATCATGAATCCAGCCGCCCATCCCAGCACAACCCCTGGCGCCACCCTGTCGGGACGCGACCTGGCCCGCCAGCGGCGGGCTGCCTTGGCCTCTCGCGGCCGCACCGCGCTGGTGAAGACGGCGTCTGTGGCGGCCCGCCCGGTTCCTGCACAGGGCCAGGCAGTGCCATCCGCTGCCGGCTGTTCCTGCGGTGCGGGTCAGCCCTGTGCCGGCGCATGTCGCTCGGCCACCAGGCCGGCGACCACCGCATGGGGGGCAAGTGCGGCCGGCTCAGTTGTGCGCAGCGGTCGCGACCTGGCCCGGGCCCGGCGGGAGGCACTGGCCCGCAACGGAAAGAGCAGCATCATGTCAGCAGGGACTGCGGGCGGGACGGCAGCAGCCGGCTCCTCCAGGCCCAGCGGACGCGTTCGGACAAGGCCGACGCGCGCCGATCTGCCGGCCATCGACACCACCCACACCTTTCAGGGGCAGCGGGTTACCGGTCTGCCCGCGCAGCGCGGCGCCAGAGTCACCGGCAATGAGCCTGGCACCTGTCGCACCATCACCGGCGACGAGTACCTCAGCGCCGAGGACCACGACCGTTTCTGCGCCCCACGTCCGCAGGCCGAAGCCGCCAAGCCGGTGTCCGGCCGGACCGGGGAGGGGCGGGCGGTGACCGGTTCCCCGATGGGAACGGATGCCCGGGTGACCGGCCAGGAAACCGGCCTTTGCCGGGGTGTGACCGGTACCCAGTATCTGTCGCCGCAGGATCGTGAGCTCTGCGTCTCCCAGCCGCCCGTGCATCCGCACAAGGTGAGCGTGATGTCCAGCCGCGGCCAGCAGACCGTGACGGGCACATCGGTGGGTCAGGGCCGCCAGAAGGTCACCGGCACCGACACGGCAAGCATGCGCAGCCTCACCGGTACGCAGTATGCGGTGGCACGCCAGGGCAGGCCCGGTCTGATGCAGGAGGCCAGCTGGCGCGTGCAGACCCTCACGGGCGATGTGCCCGGTGTCGGCGGCGGTGACATCACGGGCGATGAGCGTGGCGCTTGCGAGCCGGTCACGGGCACGGCCTACACAGGGCCCGACAACCTGCATGCCTCGTGCACCGTGAGCAGCCGCTGGCTCAAGCGGTTTCCTGAGCCGGTGGCCGAGCCCGGCGTGGCCGCTCCGGCAGACTTCAGCATCCAGACGCCGGCACGCCAGGCCGAGAGCCGGCGGCACCAGGCCATCACCGGCCTGCCCTCGCAGGCCGAGGACCGCATCACGGGGCCCGGCAACAAGGCAGGCGGCCTGATCACCGGCACACCCGAGTTCCGCCATCGCGCGGCCCAGCCCGCAGCCTGGTCGGCACCGGCCGTTTCCGAAGCCCCGATCGAGGTCATGGCATCGCCGCAGGGCGGCCGGCTGACGGGCGAAGGCAGTCAGTCCGGCGTGCGCATCACCGGAGATGCTTGGAGCTCGGCGGGGCGTGTCACCGGCACCGAAGGGCCTTCGGCGTCCACGCGCAACCTGTCGCAACGTGGCGAACCGAGAGGGGCCGGGATGGATGCCCGTGTCCTGCGGGACCAGCCTCGGCCGGAGGTCAGGCCCAGCCGGGTCACCGGATCTTCGGGGAACACGGAGCGTGGCGCGACGGTCACGCTGTCCGGTGGTGCCCGGGGCTGATCACCACAAGCCTTTTCCTGCAGCTGCGACAACCCGTTGCCATGAACACCCACAAACGCCAGATGGCCCTGCGCCGTGCACGCGACACCGTGGCACATGCGATGGCGGTCGCGCGCGGGTCCGGCGCCCACACGGTGTCGTCGGCAGCTCCTCAGGGCCTGGCCCATCCGGCCTGCGTGCCCGGACCGGGTCGCAGCTGCGAGCATCCTTTGGTGGATCGGGATCTGAATGCCGCACTGCACCGGTATGAGCAGACCATCCGGGGACGCTTCGAGGCGATCGAGGAGGTGTTGCGTGCCCTCTCGGCGCGCCAGCACGACCAGGACTTTGCGCACCAGGCGCAATCCATGTCGGAGCAGCGTCTGGGCTTTCGCTGGCCCGACGAGGCCCTCGACAATGCCTGGGTGTCCGGTGTGGACATGGCCCGCCTGTATGCGCACGGAACGTTTCGTGCGATCGGCCGCTGCATCGAGCGTGTCGACGCCGACCAGGCACCCTGGCGCACACGCCTGCCGGTCCAGCCGGATGTGTTGCGGTCCTGTGGCTACCACACGGTCGACATCAGTCCCTGCGCGGACGGGCGCCTGCAAGGCCTGCTGCCCTTCATTTTGCGCACCGCCGCGAACGAGGGCGTGCTGCTCAAGGCCTACGCAGGAGCCTTGTTCGACATCGAGAACGACGTTTCCGACTGGAGCCAGCGCCAGCTGGAGCGCATCGTGGCCGGGCATGACCCCCGTCTGGACTACCTGAAGGTAGCGGTCTACCACTTCAGTTCCTCGAGCGCTTGCGATCAGGGCTGTGCTGCCCACGGCAGCCAGGACCACGTGGCGATCGCCGAGGCCATCGCGCGGCTGCAGGGACTGCATCATGCGGTGGCCGAGCAGTTCGGGCCCGACATGGCGCCGGACCTGATGCTGATGGGGCTGGACACCGATCTGGATGCCATCCGCATTCACCTGCCGGACGCCCTGGGGCGCATCCATGCGGACCGCTTTCTCGACAGTGCCAGCCTTTACCGGGAGACGGTCGGCATGGAGTCCCGGCGTGCCCTTGACCACATCCGGCAGGCGATCGCGGGCCATGTGAACGACCTGGGGGGGCTGGGGACCAGAGGCAACGAACAGGGCATGCAGGCATTGGCCGGTGCATGGCTGGTGGCCAATCTGTCGCAGATCGAATATGTGATCGAGCACCACGCCGGCCGCTATGCGGTCATCGGACACGACGAGCACTTCATCTGCGCCGGTGACCTGCTGGAACAGCTGCAACTGCGCAACCAGTTCTATTACGCGCACCTGGACACCGTGGAAGAGGGCGCCGCCGATCTCGATGTCGGCGTGAGGATCTTCACCGGACTGAACACGCGGCGCGGCCTTCCCTTGCCTGTGCTGGTGCATTTCGCCTACGCGTCTGCGGTGCCGGGATCGCGGGAGCGCGCGGTGCAGCGCGGGCGGCGTGTGGCCGCCGCGGTCCAGGCGCGATACCCCGATCTGCACGCCCGGGGCCTGCTGCAGTGCGAGGTGGCCGTGAGCGACCGGCGCGGGCGCGAGCCCTTGAGCTTTGTCGGGTTGGGTGGCCAGGACACCCGGTCGCACTGAGGGCAGGAGACCGACATGAAGATCATGCGTGTGGAAAGAACCCTGGTATCGACCAACCGGATCGATGCCTTCGGGCACCGTCCGTTGCTGGTGGTGCAGGAAAAAGTCGGGTCAAGCCGCAGTGTTGCGGTCGACGCCGTGGGCTGCGTGCCGGGCGACTGGGTGATCTGCGTCGGATCGTCGGCGGCGCGCGATGCGGCCGGCTCCAGGGACTTTCCTTCGGACCTGACGATCGTCGGGATCATCGACCAGTGGTCGGGTGAGGGTGCCTGAGATGGACATCCTGCGCGTGGAGGACGAACTGGTCTGCACCCGAAGGGTGCCGGGCCTGGGCAGCCATGCCCTGCGAGTGGTTCGCAGCACCGCCGGGGTGTTGTCGGTGGCCACCGACGCGGTCGGTGCGCCGGTGGGCCGCTGGGTCTTCGCCACCACCGGCAGCGCTGCGCGGCTGGCCATGCCCGACGGCACAACCACGACGGACCTGACGATCTGCGGAATCATCGACCCATGGGGGGACAGTGACGATGAGTCCCCGGGCCAACAGAAGAACCCGGGGCTGGCCGGGACCAAGCATCCAGCCACGAAGACCTGATTTTTTTCGCAACCCAGTCTGGGCAATGCCCGGCACAACTGAAGGAGTACAGCAATGGCCAACACGACAGGTATTGCCCTGGGCATGATCGAGACACGGGGGCTGGTTCCGGCCATCGAGGCGGCAGACGCCATGACCAAGGCCGCCGAGGTCCGGCTGATCGGCCGCCAGTTCGTTGGCGGCGGTTACGTCACGGTGCTGGTGCGTGGCGAGACGGGGGCGGTCAATGCCGCCGTGCGCGCCGGTGCCGACGCCTGTGAGCGCGTGGGTGACGGCCTGGTGGCCGCCCACATCATCGCCCGCGTGCACAACGAAGTCGAGGGCATCCTCCCGTCCTCGCCGGCCGCCTGAAGACCGGCGCGCATTTCCATTCATCCTGACGGAGAACAGCTATGGCGCAGAACACCACAGGCATTGCCCTGGGCATGATCGAGACACGGGGGCTGGTTCCGGCCATCGAGGCGGCGGACGCCATGTCCAAGGCCGCCGAGGTCCGGCTCATCGGGCGCCAGTTCGTGGGCGGCGGTTACGTCACGGTGCTGGTGCGTGGCGAGACGGGGGCGGTCAACGCCGCCGTGCGCGCCGGTGCCGACGCATGTGAGCGGGTGGGTGACGGCCTGGTGGCCGCCCACATCATCGCCCGCGTCCATGCCGAGGTCGAAGGCATCCTGCCGGCGCAGCCCGACGCCGAAGGCAGTGGCCGCGATCTGGATGTCGCCACCGTGCGCAGCTGAGGACCGCCACGGCACAGACCAGGGCAACCGGGGTGACCATGACGACCGACAACCGCATGATCGGCTGGCTCAACCGGGCCTTGCAGCATGAGCTCAGCGCCGTGCAGCAGTATCTGGCGCAGTCGGTGCTCACGCGGCTCATGGGCGACGGGGCTGCCGCCGTGCGCTGGCGCGAGACTGCGCTGGAGGAGCTGTCCCATGCCGAGCACCTGATGCAGCGGTTGCTGCAACTGGGGGCTGCGCCTTCGGCCGGCACCGTGGCGCCGGCCCGCCTCGGGCGGGGCCCACAGGACTTTGACGCCATCGATGACCACCTGGAGCGGGAGGCCGTCCGTCTCTACCAGGATGCGGCCGAGCATGCACGGCGGGTGCGCGATGCGCAGACCGAGTCCCTGTTGCGGCAATTGCTGCAGGATGAAATCCGGCACCTGGGACGCCAGTCGCCGACACCGTGAAACCGCACAAGGGCCTTGCAGCCCAGGAGACCGAAATGAGCCATCCACAGGCACCCGGCTGGACACATGGCAGCCGCCCCGACCATCTGTTTCGCCGGTTTGCGTTCCAGAACTACACGCAGACCCGGGTCTTCCTCGATGAACTGGCGCAGTTGAGCCAGCAGATGGGGGTCACCGTGCAGAACATCGGATTCGGTACACACCACGTCAATGTGACCATCGCGGCCGAGGGCGAGGCCCTCACCGAACAGGACTGTGCCCTGGCCGGACGCCTGGGCGACATCGCGGCCGCGCGAACAGACGCGATTGCCTGATGCGTGCGCCCGGTCCCCTGTCGATTGCCCTGGTGAACCAGAAGGGCGGCAGCGGCAAAACCACCCTGGCCATGAACCTGGCAGCAGCGCTGGCCATTCGCGGCCCGACGGCGGTGCTGGATCTGGATCCGCAGGGTTCGGCCAGGCAGTGGGCGGCTTCGGGACGCATGGACCTGGCCGTGCATGCGGTCGACCCGGCAGAAGGTGACCGCTGGCTGAAGTCCTTGAGCGGGTTGAGGTATCTGGTGTGGGACTGTCCGCCTTCGGCGGACCACGCGGCCACCGACTGGGCGCTGTCGCGGGTGCAGTGGGCGCTGGTGCCGGTGCTGCCATCACCGGTCGATCTGTGGGCCAGTTGGCAACTGGTGCGGGCCGTCGAGGCGGCCCGGCTGGGCAATCCCGCCTTGCAGGCGCGCCTGGTGCTCAACCAGGCCGAACCTGCGAGCGCGCTCTCGGCAGCCATGCAGACCGCGCTGGGCGAGTTCGGCCTGCCGGTGCTGCGAGCGAGCGTTCGCAAACGCGCTGCCTTCCGCGCCGCAGCCCTGGAAGGTGTTTCGGTTCATGGCCTGGGACGCCGCGGTCAGCCGGCTGCGCAGGACATCGAATGTGTCATTGAGGAGTTGCTTGCATGAAATCCGTCACCCGCAAACTGACCGACAGCGTACGCGCAGCCCGCTCGGATGCCGCAGGTGTCGGCGCCCGCGTCGCTCCTGCACCCCGGTCCAGGCCGAAGAGCCCGCCTTCGGTGCGGGGGGGCAACCCGGTCGCACAGGGCACCGGCCATGCCGAGGCCTCTGCACCCCGGCCTTCGGCCGGCGACCTGTTTCCGCAACGTGTGTGGCCGGACTGAGGTCCGATCACTGGCATCGACCCCCGCCCTTGCACAAGACCCATCGACCGCCATGCGAACCAACACCACCCGAAACTACCGTCAGGCCGACCCGCGCGCGCCGGGCATCGCCTCTGCCCAGGCGGGCCACGGCCTGCCGCAGGGCCACGCCGCAGCCACGCCGGCAGCGACTTTTCAGGCCAGCCGTGCGGCGTCCGATGTGAGCGGTCCCACCATGCATGCCCAGGGCACCAGCGGGCTGGAGGCCTACCGGGTTTCGCGCGAGCCCTACTGGCGACCGGTGGCCGATGAAGTCGCCCTCTACGAGGCGGCCTATGCGGTGCGCATGCCCATCATGCTCAAGGGGCCGACCGGCTGCGGCAAGACCCGTTTCGTCGAGTACATGGCGTGGAAGCTGGGCAAGCCACTGATCACCGTGGCCTGCAACGAGGACATGACCGCTTCCGACCTGGTCGGGCGCTTTCTGCTGGATGCACAGGGCACCCGCTGGCAGGACGGGCCACTGGCGCTGGCCGCGCGTCTGGGCGCCATCTGCTATCTCGATGAAGTGGTGGAGGCACGGCAGGACACGACCGTGGTGATCCACCCGCTGACCGATGCACGCCGCATGCTGCCGCTGGAGAAGAAGGGCGAGGTGGTCAACGCCCACCCCGACTTCCAGCTCGTCATTTCCTACAACCCGGGCTACCAGAGCCTGATGAAGGACCTCAAGCAGTCGACCAAACAGCGGTTCGGTGCGCTGGATTTCAATTACCCGGTCCATGAGGTGGAGACAGAGATCGTGGCGCATGAATCCGGCGTCACGGCCGAGGTGGCCGGCAAGCTGGTTCACATTGCCGAGCGCGCGCGCAACCTCAAGGGCCACGGGCTGGACGAGGGCATCTCCACCCGCATGCTGATCCATGCGGCCAGCCTCATCGCGCGCGGTGTACCGGCCCTGGGTGCCTGCCGCATGGCGCTGGTGCGACCGATCACCGACGACCCCGACATGCGGGATGCGCTCGATGCCGCTGTGACGACCTACTTCTGACCGGGCTCCTCGTCACGCCCTGACGCCCATGGCCATTCTGCTCGAAGACCACCAGGAACTGCTGGCCGACCTGCCGCACGATGCGCAGTCGGTGCTGCGCGCCTGCTGGCAGGAGGCCACGCGCGCGCTGTCGGCGCGGGGGCTGGACAATTACCTGCGGGGCGCGCTGGCCCTGCAGCAGCTGGGCCGGGGCGAGGAACTGGTGGTCAGCTACCTGCAGCACCTGCCGGCCGTGGCACGTGCGCTGGGTGAGGACACGCTGCCCGATCTGGTCAATTTCCTGCTGGCGATGGCCTCCAAGACCAGTGGCCAGGTGCTCACGCTGGTGGTTCAGACAGCGCCCCTGGCCGCAGAGCGGCTGGCCGATGCGGAGCTGTTTCGCCAGTACCTGCAGGTGCTCTCGCTCATGCTGGCGCTGGTGCCGCGCGGACTGCGGCCCATGCTGGAACATCTGGACCGGCTGCTGACCCAGCTCACCCTGGGCGGCCTGCGGCGATGGGTGCAGTGGGGCGCCCAGGCCTACAAGACCGACTTCGAGGGTCAGCAGCGCTACTTTTCCCTGCAAAGCCCGGATGCCCTGGCCGTGTTGCAGCAGGAGCGCCGCGGCACCCTGTTCGTCGATGTGCAGCGCAAGCTCAACATCTACCTGAGAGCCATGTGGGGGCGTGATTTTTTCATGCGCCCCACCGCCGGCGATTTCGAGTCACGCGAGGGCCTGCGGCCGTTCATCGAGCGCTTCGTCATTCACCTGGCCGACGCCTACGACGACGCGCGGCCTGACGGCGATGCCACGCTGCCGGAGGCGGTGACACCCGCACTGGAGGTGTACCGCGCCGCAGCCAACCATTGCGCAGCCCATCTGGTCTTTGGCGGCCAGGCGCTCAGTGAGGACGGCCTGGACAACCTGGAGCGGGCGCTGGTGGAAGCGGTGGAGGACATGCGCGTGGAACACCTGGCGTGCAGCCGCTTTCCGCGCATGCGCGAGGGCTGGCTGGCCTTGCATCCCGCTGCGTCGGGGCCGGTTCGGCGCGCAGGCGACCTGATCAACCGCCTGGCCCGTGCCTGGCTGGCCGGAGCCGCCGACGATGCGCATCCCTGGGTGCAGCAGGGCCTGTCCATGGTGGCCGCGTGGCCCGATTTCGATGATCCCGCGCGCAGCCGCGACACGGGCCTGGCCCTGGCCGCCAGCCTGCGCGATGCGCTGCAGCGCGACGGCCTGCCGTTCTTTGTCTCGCGACTGGATGGCCAGCGAGCCGTCTACCGCGACGACAACCGCTCGATCTGGGTGGCCGGCCGGTACGACGAGACGGTGGCTCTGGCGGCGACCTGGGGCCCTCGCCAGGTGCGGCGCAAGGTCAGCCTGATGGAGATGGTCAACGAGGTGGCGGTGGAGTTTGCGGGCGACGACGCCCAGGAAATCTGGGTGCTGCCCACCGAGTTCTGGCTGGACGAAGAGGGCGTGACCATCAACAGCCTCGAAGGCCGCGCGCCGGTGGCCGACCCGGTGCACTACCCGGAGTGGGACTACCAGCTGCAGCTGGAGAGACCCGACTGGGTGACGGTGCTCGAGCGCCGGCCGGCCGCCGGCGACCTGGCGCTCATTGACCAGGTGGTCGCCGACCACAAGCCCGTCATCGCACGCCTGAGGCAGCTCATCGAGGCGATGGCGCCCCAGGGCGTGCAGCGCATACGCCGTCTTGAAGAGGGTGACGAGATCGACCTGGAGGCCGCCGTCCGCTCGTATGTGGATCTGCGTCTGGGCCAGCAACCCGATCCACGCATCATGATGCGCCAGCAGCGCCACGTGCGCGACGTGGCGGTCATGGTCCTGCTGGACCTGTCCGAGTCGGCCAACGACACGGTGCGCGGGCAGGCACAGACCGTGCTCGAGCTCTCGCGTTCGGCCAGCGTGCTGCTGGCCGAGGCGCTGCACCGCCTGGGAGACCGTTTTGCAATGCACGGTTTCAGTTCCGACGGCCGGCACGACGTGCATTACCAGCGCTTCAAGGACTTCGACGAGACCTGGGGCGACGTGGCCAAGGCCCGGCTGGCCGGCATGAAGGCCGCCTATTCGACCCGCATGGGGGCCGCGTTGCGCCATGCCGGCAGCTGGCTGGCGCGCCAGCCGCAGCGCAAGAAGATCCTGTTCGTGGTCACCGATGGCGAACCGGCCGACCAGGACGTGCGTGATCCGCAGTACCTGCGCCATGATGCCCAGCGCGCCGTGCAGGCGCTGCAGCGCGACGGCATCGTGAGCTACTGCCTTTCACTGGACCCGCATGCCGACCACTATGTTTCCCGCATCTTCGGTGCGCGGCACTTCACCGTGCTCGATCGTGCCGAGCGACTGCCCGAGCAACTGCCGATGCTCTACCTCGGGCTGACGCGCTGACCAGGCGAGGCGTGAACATGCAGCACATCACCCTTCGCACCTTTGTCTTCATCGATGCGCTGCAGCCGCAGCTGGCATCGCACCTGGCCACCTCCTCACAGGGGTTTCTGCCGGTGCCGGGTGACGCCTGCCTCTGGGTCGAGGTCGCACCCGGCATGGCGGTGCACCAGCTCTCGGATATCGCGCTCAAGCAGACCAGCGTCCACATGGGCGAGCAGGTGGTCGAGCGGGCCTTCGGCTCCATGGAGATTCACTACCGCAACCAGAGCGAGGTGCAGGCCGCAGGTGACGTGATCCTGAAGCAACTGCAGACCGCCGAAGACGCCCGCCTGCCTTGCCAGGTGACCTGGAGCGAAGTCATCCGCGCCGTCACGCCCGACCACGCCACCCTCATCAACCGCCAGCTGCGCAAGGGTTCCATGCTGTTGCCAGGCAAGAGCATGTTCATCCTGGAGGTCGAACCGGCCGGTTATGTGGTCTACGCGGCCAACGAGGCAGAGAAGGCTGCGAACGTCACCCTGGTCGATGTCAAGCCGTTCGGCAGCTTTGGCCGCCTGACCATGATGGGCACCGAGGCCGAGGCGGCCGAGGCCCAGCAGGCGGCACATCGGGCCGTCCGGCAGATCAACGCCCGCTGTTCGGGAGCCAGCGGAGGTTTGCCGTGAAAACCTGGGCGGTCGATACCGCGTTCAAGCGCTTGCTCTTTCACACACTGCGTGTGGACACCGTGTTGCAGGACGGGTCTTCGGGTACGGGGACCGCTTTTGTGCTGGCGCACACCCACGCACGTGGTCGCTCGCTGTTCGTGGTCACCAACCGGCACCTGGTCGAAGGTGTGGTCAGTGGTGCGCTGGTTTTCACCATCGCCCGCGAAGGACAGCCGGTGCTCGGCAGCCGCTTCGAGCTGCGCATCGAGGACTTCCCCGATGCCTGGATGGCGCACCCCGATGCGGCGGTGGACCTGGCCATCATGCCGCTGCAACCCTTGCTGGATGCCGCACAGGCGCAGGGAGTGAGTCTGTACTGGCAGGCCATCGACTCGCAGGATGCCCTGGCTGAGGGTGATGCCCGCTGGCTCGACGCGCTGGAGGACGTGCTGTTTGTCGGCTATCCCAGCGGAGTCTGGGACCAGGTCAACGGCATGCCCATCCTGCGGCGGGGCATCACCGCCACGCCCCCCGGCCTGGACTTCGAGGGCAGACAGGAGTTTCTGATCGACGCGGCGGTCTACCCCGGGTCCAGCGGCAGCCCGGTCTTCATTCCGAAGCCATCGCCGCAGGGTGGCCGGGCCTTCTGGTTTGCCGGCGTGGTGGCCGCCGTGTTCTACCGCGAGGAGGCCCAGCGGCTGGTGCCCGTGCCGGTGCCCGCTTCGCAGACGCAGGCAGGCGTCGGCTCCGAAATGATCGACCTGGGCCTGGTGGTCAAGGCGAGCGAGGTGCGCGAGCTGGTGCAGGCCTACCTCAGCCGCTGGATTTCCTGAGGAGCGATGCAACATGGCCCATTTCCCCACGTCCGACAGTTCGGTGCCTCAAAGCGGCCTGGCGGGGCTGCGGCACTGGCGCAACGACATGCTGGCCGGGCTGCAGGTCGCGCTGCTGTGGACGCCGTTCTCGCTCGGGGTGGCGCTGGCCTCCGGTGCGCCGGCCGTGGCAGGACTGATCTCGGCCATCGTGGCCGGGTTGCTCTATCCCTTCCTGGGCGGATCGCACGTCACCGTCAGCGGACCGGCCGCTGCACTGGCGCCGGTGTTGCTGTGGGGCATGCTCACGCTGGGCCATGGGGATCTTGCCGCCGGTTACCCGCTTGTCCTGGTGGCGGTGGTGCTCACCGGGCTGCTTCAACTGGGGTTGGCTGCGATCAAGGCAGGACGCTATGCGAGCCTGCTGCCGGTGACCGTCGTCGAGGCGATGCTGGCTGCCATCGGCATCATGATCATCGTCCGGCAGATACCGGCCCTGTTCGGTGCGCCGTCGGTGCCGGCCAAGTCCGTGCTGGATGGCCTGTCGCTGTTGCCGCAGCAGCTGGCACAGGCCCAGCTGGTACCGGCTGGCATCGGACTGGGTGGTCTGGTGCTGATGTTCCTTTTTCGGCGCCTGCCGGGCGGCTTGCTGCGCTGGGTGCCGCCGGCCATCGTGGTGTCGGCCCTGGGAGGGCTGGTCGGCTGGCTGATGGCGTTGTCGCCGAGCCTGCGCATTTCCATGCCCGAGCGTTTCCTCGACGGTTTCGTGATGCCTGACTTCACCGGCCTGATGGACAACCCGGATCTGTGGCTGGGCATGCTGCTGGTGGTACTGACCTTCACCATGATCGACGGCGTCGAGTCGGTGGCCAGCGTCAAGGCGGTCGACAAGATCGATCCCTGGCGTCGCCAGTCGGATGCCAACAAGACCCTGCGCGCCATGGGCGTGTGCAATTTCACCTCGGGCATGCTTGGGGGACTGACGGTGATTCCCAATGCCGTTCCAAGCCGCGCCAACATCGATGCGGGCGCGCGCACCCTCTGGTCCAATCTCTACAGCGGCCTGTTCCTGCTGGTGTTCGCTCTGCTGCTGCCCACGCTGCTGATGCGGATCCCGCTGGCGGCCATTGCGGCCATTCTCATCTACATCGGCTGGCGCCTGTGCGAACCGGCCATCTTCCGGCGCATGGCGGCCATCGGCCGCGACCGGCTGCTGGTGTTCACCGCCACCGTGCTGGCCATCCTGATGACCGACCTGCTCAAGGGCATGTTCATCGGCATCGCGATCGAGCTGGCCCTGTTGCTGTACCTTCAGGTGCCGTCGGCTCGCTGGATCATCACCGGACGCCTGACGCTCAAGGATGCCTGGCAGGTGCACCGCCAGACGCTGGCTGGCCTGTTTCGCAGCCCGGTCATCAAGCACCGCACCGAGCCCGTGGAGGACGGCGGGCCGGACAGGCACGTCTTCACCGTGGGCTCCCTTGTCGGATTCAACACCTTGCCGATGGAAGAGTCGCTCGGCCGGGTTTCGCACGGGTCATCGGTGGTGCTTCGTTTCACCGAGTCGTCCAAGCTCATCGACCACTCCGCCATGGAGTTCCTGCAGCACGCCGTGGAGGACATGGCGGGTCAGGGGCGGACGCTGGTTCTGGAGGGTCTGGACCAGTTTCATCCGTTTGCGCCGCATCCGCTGGCCACCCGCTTGCAGGAGCCCGGGGCCAAGATGAGGGCGGTTGCCATGGACGAGCGGGCACGCCGGCTGGCTGCGGTGGCACAGTCCCTGCAACTTGGCTTCGATGCCACTGTGCAGGCCACTGTCAACCGGGACGACTTCATCTACCTGCGTCGCGGTGACCAGCGCGAGGAACGCAATCTGCTCAGCGGCAAGTTCGGCGCATGGAGCGTGCGCGTGCTGGACTACAGCCACACCTCGGCGCCCGATTACCACGTTGCGCACCGCCACACCCTGGTCTTCGTGGACCTGCCCCCTGTCCTGCGATGCCCGCACGTCCAGGTGCTGTCCCCGGGCCATTACCTCGAGCGCTATCTCGTGGACCTGATCGAGTCGCCTGTCGACATCGAAGGGCACCGCCTCTATGTCCAGAGCGGCGAGCCTGACGGGGGCTTCGTCGCGTTCGGACTGAGCCTGGTGCGCTCCTGTGGTCCGCTCTATGTGGAGTGGCGAAAGACCGGGCTGCTGGTTTTTGCGCCCGCCAGCGCCTGGGAGCCGCCGTCGCGGGTGGTGGCCCTGCTCGAGACCGTGTCGGCCAGCCTCGATGCCTGGCAGGCCCGGGTATCCTCCGGGCAGGAGGTGACCTCATGAGCATGATCCACAGAAAATCCCATCTTTATGCTGGTCTGGACCAGGAAGAGAACCATGGCATGACCCTGACCGGGCGCATCATCCGCGATGCGTGGGTGTTCGGCATCCTGTCCGAAGGCGATGGTTTCGCCGGCCGCAGCGCAGGCGACCTGCAGAACCTGTTCGAGGCCGTGCACAAGGCCTGGCAGCCCTACGGCCAGCTGCCCAGCCGGCTGCCACCCGAACTGGCCGCGCGCCATGCGCGCATTCATGCCGAAGCCGTGACATCCGCCAGGCGCCAGGGCTGGGACCCTGAACTCGGGGACGACGACTGAAGATGCCCTAGCGTTCCGTCTGCACCCGCCACCAGGCCGGCAGCAGGCGCCGAACCTCGGCCCGCGCGTAACGGTCGTCCAGCAGCCAGACCGTGCCGTGGTCCTCGGCGCTGCGGATCACCCGCCCGGCGGCCTGCACCACCTTCTGCAAGCCCGGATGGAGGTAGGCGTAGTCGTGGCCGCGGCCGAAGCGCGCCTGCAGCCTTGCCCGCATCTGCTCGTTGACCGGGTTGAACTGCGGCAGGCCCAGGGTGGCAATGAAGGCACCGATCAGCCGCCGGCCCGGCAGGTCGATGCCTTCGCCGAATGCACCGCCCAGAACCGCGAAGCCGATGCCTTGGCTGTCCCCGGTGAAGCGCGCCAGGAAGGCCTCGCGCCCGGCTTCGGTCATGCCGCGCGACTGGGTCCAGACAGGGATGTCGCCATGCTGCTGCTGCAGCCGCTCCAGCGCCTGTTGCAGATAGTCGAAGCTGCTGAAGAAGGCCAGGTAGTTGCCGGGTTCGTCGCGGTACTGGGAGGCCACGACCCGCACCAGCGCGTCGAGCGAGCGCGCGCGGTCGGCGTATCGGGTGGAAATGTGGGGCGCCACACGCACCTTCAGGTGTGCGGGGTCGAAGGGTGACGGCACCTCCAGGCGCAACGTGTCCCCGGGCAGTGCCAGCAGGTCGGCCACGAAGTCCATGGGTGCCAGCGTGGCCGAGAACAGCGTCGCACCACGCGCGGCCGCCCAGCGCGTCTGCAGCAGCGGCCCGGGCACGACGTTGCGGATCGCCAGCACCGGGTGGCGCAGCCGTCCCCGGGACTCGCGTGTGAGGTCGGCAAAGGAGTGGTCGTCGAAGGCATCTGCCACGCGGACGAAGCGCAGGGCATCGAACCACCAGCGCATCAGCGGGCCGTCGACCGCGTCCTGCGGATGCCCGGCCAGGTGGTCGCCGATCTCGCTGCAGACGCCCTGCAGCGTGGCAACGAAGTCGGCCGGCAGTCCCGCGAGGACCTCATGATCTTGCGTCTGCGTCTTCGACAGCGCGCTCCAGCGTCGCTGCAGCCTGTCGAGAGGCCTTTTCAGCGCTGCGGGTGCGGTCTTGCGCAGGGCCTGGAAGGCCGCAGGCTCCAGCGTGGCGCTGTGCATCGCGCGGGCTCGCTCGATCAGGTTGTGCGCCTCGTCGACCAGCAGGCTCACTTTCCAGCCGTTGGCCTCGGTCAGCGCATGCCAGGCCGCCCCGTGGTCGAAGAAATGGTTCAGGTCGCCCACCGCCACATCGCACCAGCGCAGCATTTCCTGTCCGAGGTGATAGGGACAGATGCCGTGCGCCAGTGCCTGCTCGCGCAGGCGGTCCTTGTCCAGCCAGCGCACGCTCGCGGCCGCTGATCGTGCCGCCGGCAGCCGGTCGTAGAAGCCGCGCGCCAGCGGGCAGCTCTCGCCGTGGCAGGCCTTGTCCGGGTGTTCGCAGGCCTTGTCGCGGGCCACACGTTCGAGCACCCGCAGCGACCCCGCAGCGCCATCGCCCAGGCGCTGCAGCGCATCCAGCGCCAGCTGCCGGCCGGTGGTCCTGGCGGTCAGGTAGAAGACCTTGTCCAGGCCCTGTGCCGGTGCGGCCTTGAGCGCGGCAAACAGCGTGGCCAGGGTCTTGCCGATGCCGGTGGGCGCCTGCGCCATCAGCACACGGCCTG
>SBFS01000164.1 GCA_006227825.1 Burkholderiales bacterium
CCCGCGCTCAGATGTAGTAGAGGCCCAACTGGCGGCTGCGGGCAGCGGACAGGCGCTCCAGGAAGCCGTTCCAGCCGGTGGCCGGACGGACCGCTGCGACCGGCTCGATGCCCAGCGGGGCCAGGGCATCGTCAAAACTTCCTGTCTGGCGCTGGCGCGCCAGCTGCAGCTCGCGCATCAGGCGCGGGTTGCTGCGGGCCATCTCCCACAGGCGCGCTTCGGCACGGGCCTGCGCCAGGGTGCGCGACCAGTTGTCCAGCCCGCGCATCACCCGCTGGGCCAGCCCGCGGGCCACATCGGCAAACAGGGCCAGGGCAGCGAAGACCACGGCCCACAGGACCATCCAGGCCAGCAGCAGGTGCCCGTCGGCCCAGGTGCTGATGACCCGGTCGGCCGCCACGACCAGGGCAGCCACCATGGCGGCCAGCAGCATGGCGGCCAGGCCGCGCACGCTGCGCTGACGGGGAGCGGGTGGGGCGAGAGGGGCCGTGCGCGCCGGCTGGCGGGGGATCGGGGAGGCGGAGGTGAGGGTGCTCATGGCGGAATCCTTGTCGTCGTGTCTTGTGGACAGGCGAATACTAGGGTAAACCCGCATGTCACGCCAATTTATGTTTTGAATGGAATAGATTCACGAAAATGATGAATCGGGGCAACTTCCGGACACTGGACCTGAACCTGCTGAGGGTCTTCGACGAGGTCATGGCCGAACGCAACCTGACCCGGGCGGCGGCCAACCTGGCCATGACCCAGCCCGCGGTCAGCAACGCGCTGCGGCGCCTGCGCGAGGCCCTGGGCGACGACCTGGTTCGTCGCAGCGGTCATGGCGTGGAACCGACCCCGGTGGCGGTGGCACTCTGGCCCACCGTTCGCGACGCGCTGCAGCGCCTGCGCGCCACGCTGGCGCCCGGGCGCTTCGACCCTGGCAGCGCGGCCAATGCCTTCGTGATCGCCATGGCCGACGCGACAGCCGCCAAGATCGTCCCGGGCCTGGTCCGCATCCTCGAGGACGAGGCACCCAACATCAGCCTGCGCATCCTGCCCCTGACCACGCGCGATCCGCGCGACCTGCTCGAGAGCGGGCATGCCGACATGGCGATCGGCCACTTTCCCGGCGTGCTGGCCGAGCTTGGTGCCACGCACCTGCAGGAGAGCCTGCCCCGGTTCACGCACGAACGCCTGTACGACGGCGAGTATGTGGTCGTGATGCGCAAGGGCCACCCGCTGGCCCGGGGCACGCTCGACCTGGACGCCTATTGCGCAGCCCGGCACCTGCTGGTGAGTTTCTCCGGTCGCCCGTTCGGCTTCGTGGACGAGGCCCTGACGGCCGTGTCGCGCCAGCGACGCGTCGTGCTGACGGTCAACCAGTTCTTCACCGCCGGGCAGGTGGTGGCCACCACCGACCTTCTGACGGTGCTGCCACGGCATTTCCTGGGCGCCACCGGCATAGCCCGCGCCCTGGCCGTGCGGGAGCTGCCGCTGCCGGTGCCGGCGGTGCATGTGGACGCGCTGTGGCACCGGCAGGCCGACCCGCTGCCGGCACACCAGTGGTTGCGGCAGGCGGTGCGGCGCGCCTCGGATGCGGGCTTCGGCCGGCTGGCGGGCTGAGGCGCGGGGCACGGCTTTGCGGACAGGGCTGCTGATCGGTGGCGACAATGGGCGGCATGCGCATCCAGCTCCTGAGCGACCTCCACCTCGAGGCCAACCCCGGTTTCCGTCCCGAGCCGGCGCCCGGCGCCGACCTGCTGGTGCTCGCCGGCGACATCGGCTCCTACCAGAGACGGCGGGACGGAAGCGTGATGGCCGAGCCCGACTGGGGCCTGCGGCGTTTCTCGCCGCTGCCGCAGCACGCGGGCTGGCCGGTTCCGGTGGTCTTCGTGCCGGGCAACCACGAGTACGACGCGATCGATGTCGAGGCCGCCCACCAGGCGCTGCGCGAGACTTGCGAGCGGCTCGGAATCATCTGGCTGGAGCGGGGGGAGCTGGTGCTGCAGGGGGTGCGGCTGCTCGGCACCACCCTGTGGACCGACTTCGATGCGCTGGCCGGCCAGGGCGACCCGCCTGCACCGCTGCCCCGGCAGCGCGAGAAGGCCTTCAGGGCCGCGAATTTCTACCTGCACAAGATGGACGCCCGCTGGCACGGCCAGCTCTTCGATGCGGCGGCCATGCGGCAGTGGGGGCTGGCCTGCCAGTTCTGGCTGCGCCAGGCGCTGCAGCGGCCCTTCGGCGGACCGACGGTCGTGGTCACGCATTTCGCCCCCACCCTGCACAGCGCCGACCCGCGCTACGGCCTGGTGCCGGGCACCGCGGGCTTCTGCAATGCGCTGGACGACCTGCTGCCCCTGGCCGATGTCTGGCTGCACGGCCACCTGCACTGTCCGGTGGATGTCCGGATCGGGCGCTGCCGGATCTTCGCCAACCCGCTGGGCTACGCCGACAAGGATGAGCAGCAGGCCTTCATGCCGCGGTGCGTGATCGATGTCTGATCTTCTCTGCCAGCCGCAACAGCGCGTAAACTGGTGCCACACGCCTTGAGGAGACCCGCATGAAGATCCTGCTACCCGTCGACGGCAGCGCCTTCACCAAGAAGATGCTCGCCTACCTGACGACCCATCCCGAACTCTTCGGCACCGGCAACAGCTACACGCTGCTGTCGGTGCAGCAGCCGCTGCCGCCGCGGGCACGGGCTGCCGTGGGGGCCGAGATTGCGCAGGGTTTCTATGCCGAGGAGAGCGAGAAGGTGACCGCGCCGGTGGTCAAGTTCCTGACCCAGCACGCTCTGCCGGTCAAGGTCATGCACAAGGTCGGCAGCGCTGCCGACATCATCGCCAAGACCGCCACCGCCGGGAAGTTCGACCTGGTTGTCATGGGATCGCACGGACACACCGCGCTGGGCAATCTGGTCATGGGCTCGGTGGCCACCAAGGTGCTGGCCCACTGCACCACGCCCGTGCTGCTGGTGCGCTGACCAGCCCGCAACGGCCGATGGCGCTCAGCGTGCGCGCAGGCCGTCGAAGCAGGTCACGAGCACCATCTCGATGATCTGCTCGTCGCTGTAGAGACCGGCCCCCTTGAGGAATCCCAGCACCGGGTCGCAGGCCCTGGCGTAGAGCGTGTAGAGCACCGCGATCGGCGGCAGCTGCGGGTTGAGGCGCCCGCTGGCCTGCGAGGCGGTGATCCAGGCGCCCAGGCGGTCGCTGACGCTCACAAGGCCGTCGACATAGGCCTTGTTGGTGGTCAGGGCCGCACGCAGGGTCGAGTTCTCGCTCGGCAGCGAAGGCATCTCTCCGGCCAGCTGCACCTGCATGGTCCACCGCGCCACCGCCCGCAGCCGCTCGTACGGGTCGGTGACCTGCGGGTTGGCTTCGAGTTCGTCCAGGAAGGCCAGCGCGCGGTTCATCACCCGCACCATCGCGGCGGCCGCGAGGTCCTCCTTGCTGGGGAAATGCTTGTAGAGGCTGGCCTTGGCGATGCCGACCTCGGCAGCGACCTCGTCGACGGTCATCGCCTCGAAGCCTTTTTCGGCCAGCAGGCGGTTGACGGCGGAGACGATGGCGTCCTCCCGCGCCAGGTGCATCTGTTCTCTGAAGCTGCGCCGCGCCGGTGCGGCGGCCTGGGGTTTGAGCGTGGCTGTGGTCATGTCGTCATTCTTTTGGCACAAGTCCTATTCTGCCGCAAATTGACGGTTCGGTCGATAACCCTACCGAAATGTATCTTTACATACTACTCGGTCATTATTTAGACGTTTGAATGTAAATTGCGTCCTCAGCAGTTCTTGACGGGCAAGACCCGCCCACCGGAGCCGCTGACCCCACACCCCCCTCTCCAACGAAGGACGCAGCATGAAACTCAATCGCAGAAGCTTGATGACCCTGGCAGCCGCGGGCATCGGCTCGTCCCTGCTCGCCGCCTGTGGTGGCGGAGACGACGAAGTCACGCTGGACAACATCGTCGAGATCGCATCGGCAAACCCGGACTTCAGCACCCTGGTGGCCGCCGTGGTCAAGGCCGACCTGGCCGGTGCGCTCTCGGGCAGCGACCTGCTGACCGTGTTCGCCCCCACCAACGCCGCATTCGACGCCGCGGCGCAGGCGATCGGGCTGGCCGACGGCCCGGCCCTGGTCGATGCCCTGCCGGCCGACGCGCTGGCCTCGGTGCTGCTGTACCACGTGGTGGCCGGCCGCAACCTGTCGTCCAGCCTGACGGCCGGCGACCTGGACACCCTCTACAGCTTCGAGAGCGCGGCGGCCACGCTGGCGCTTTCGTTGAGCGGGG
>SBFS01000092.1 GCA_006227825.1 Burkholderiales bacterium
CGCATCGAAGACTGCAACCTGGCCGGATGGCAGATGTTCGGGTACCCGGACCGCGTTGCCTTCCTCGGGTGCGGGCCGGCCGATCTGTCGCCTCCGTTCCAGGCCGACGGCACGCCCAGTGACGAGGCGGCCCGCCAGCGCATCGCCGATGCGATGGCCGGAAGCCCCCAGCTTTTCGAGTGGCTGCACCGCCGCCTGGACGGCTCGGTGTTCGAGGCCGAGGTGAGCCTGCGGCGCTTCCAGATGGCCGACGGTAAGTACGCCCTGATGGGCGTGGTGCGGGATGTCTCCGCGCGCAAGCGGCAGGAGGCCCTCCTGCGTGAAAGCGAAGCCCAGCTTCGCGAGGCCCAGCGCATCGGTCGCATGGGAAGCTGGTCCTACGATCTGGTCACCGGCCGGGTCACCTGGTCCGAGCAGGCCTACCGCATGCAGGGACTGGATCCGGCCCGCGACGAGCCCAGCTTCGAGGCGTTCCTGGCGCTGATGCATCCGGATGACAGGACCCGTGTCGAGCAGGTCTACCGCGAGTCGGTCCGGCAGCAGCAACCCTACGAGGTCCGCTACCGGATCTGCCTGGCCGACGGTCGCATCCGCCACCTGCATGTGCGTGGCGAGACCGAGTACGCACAGGGACGCCCGGTGCGCAGCCTGGGCATGGTGGTGGACGAGACCGAACTGGTCGAGGCCCAGGCCGAGCGCGACCGCCTGGTGGCGGTCATCGATGCCACCAGCGACATCGTCAGCATGGCGGACCCGCAAGGCCGGGTGTTCTATTTCAACCGGGCCGGCTACGAGCTGATGGGGCTGCCGCCCGACAAGCCGCTGGATGCCGTGATACCGCAGGTGCACCCGCCCTGGGCCGCCCGAAAGGTGCTGGAAGAAGGCATACCGGTCGCCCTGCGCGACGGGCTGTGGCTGGGCGATACCGCCGTATACAACGCCCGGCGGGAAGAGGTCCCGATGTCGCAGCTCATCGGTGTGCAAAGGGACGGACAGGGGCAGGTGAGCTTTCTCTGGACCATCCTGCGCGACGTGTCCCAGCTCAAGGCGGCGCAGGATGCGCTGCGCCAGGAGCGCGAACGGCTGGCCGAGGCGCAGACCGTGGCGCGCATCGGCAGCTGGAGTGTGGACCTGCCGGACGGCGGCACGTCCTGGTCGGACGCCAATTTCCGGGTGCTCGGACTCGACCCGCAGCAGGTCAGGCCCAGTGTCGAGGCCTTCCTGTCGGTGGTCCATCCCGAGGACCAGGAACGCGTGCGGGCCCATGTGGCCCAGACCTGGAACTGGGACCCGGCCAGCGAGGACGACGTGCGACGCATCGAGCACCGCATCGTCACGCCCTCGGGCGTGCGCCATGTGGAGGAGAGGGCCAGGGTCCAGCGCGATGAACAAGGCCGCATCGTGCGCCTGTTCGGCACCACCATGGACGTCACCGAGCGGGTGGAGGCCACCCGGGCGCTGGGAGAGGTCACGGCCATGCTGGAACAGGGCGAGGCGCTGGTGGGCATGGGCAGCTGGACCTACGACAGCGACGCGGGCGAGCTGCACTGGTCCCCGCAGATGTTTGCCAACCTGGGCCTGCCCTGGGCCCCGAGGCCGCCGAGCATCGACGAATACTGTGCCCGCATCCACCCGGAAGACGTGGGCCGGGTACGGGCCGCGATCGACCGGCTGGTGGCGGCCCAGGACGTGCCCGAGGTGCGCTTTCGGACCCATCCGGACCTGGGGCCTGAGCGCTGGCTGCGCCGGGTCATCCAGCGGGTCGACCGGTCGGCACAGGGCCGCGGGCCGAGCTACATCGGCACCTTGCTCGACGTGACCGATGCGGTACAGACAGAGTTGAGGCTGCGCGCCATCAACGAAGAACTGGAGCGGCGGGTGGCCGAGCGCACGGTACAGCTGCGGGAAGCCAACCGGGACCTGGAGGCCTTCACCTACACCGTCTCTCACGACCTGAAGGCGCCGCTGCGGGGCATCGACGGCTACAGCCAGCTGCTGGTGGAGGAATACGGGCGCCAGCTCGGCGAGGAAGGGCGGATGTTCGTCGAGCGCATCCGGCGCGGGGTCACCCAGATGGGCGAATTGATCGCCGACCTGCTGGACTATTCGCGCATGGAGCGGCGCGAGATGGAGGCCCAGCCGCAGGCCATCGCGCCTCTGGTGGAGCAGGTCCTCGAGCTCTACGAGGCGGACATCGAACGCCAGGGCGTGGAGATCCGGCGCCGGCTGGAGCCGATGACGCTCAAGGTCGACCGGGAAGGCATGGCGGTGATCCTGCGCAACCTGATCGGCAACGCGATCAAGTTCAGCCGCGATGGCACGCAGCCGGTGGTGGAGATCGGCACCCGGGTCGATCCGGATCGCGATCTGCTATGGGTGCGCGACAATGGGGTCGGCTTCGACATGCAGTACCACGACCGCATCTTCGGCATCTTCCAGCGGCTGCACCGGCCCGAGGACTATCCGGGCACCGGGGTCGGGCTGGCACTGGTGGCCAAGGCGGTCCAGCGCATGGGCGGGCGCGTCTGGGCCGAAAGCCGGCCCGGCGAAGGCGCCACCTTCTTCCTGGAGTTTCCCCGATGACCCCCGACAAGAGCGTTCCGCCCATCCTGCTGGTCGAAGACAACCCGATGGACCTGGACCTGACCCTGCGGGCCTTTGCGCGCAAGAAGTTTGCGAACGAGGTGCAGCTCGCCCGTGACGGCGAGGAGGCGCTGGCCTACCTGCCGCGCTGGGACGGGGGCGCCGCGCTGCCGGCGGTCATCCTGCTGGACATCAACCTGCCCAAGATCAATGGCCTGGAGGTGCTGCAGCAGCTCAAGGCGCACGAGCGCTACCGCCGGATTCCCGTGGTGGTGCTGACCTCGTCACGTGAAGACCGCGACCTGCGGACCGCGTACGATCTGGGGGTCAATTCGTACATCGAGAAGCCGGTCAGCTTCAGCAAGTTCATCGAGGTGGCCGAGCACATCGAGCTGTACTGGTGTGTGTTCAACGAGCGCCCCTACTGAGGCACCGGGTCGCTCTTTCATAGAGACTGTTCATGCTCAAGTTGCTCATTCCCGTCGACGGTTCGCCCTGTGCCATGCTGGCCGTGCGCCATGCGCTGGAACTGGTCGGGCACGGCCTGAAGGCCCGGTTCGTGCTGGTCAACGTGCAGGAGCCGGCCAATCTGTACGAGGTGATGGTCGCGCACGATCCGGTGGTGCTGCAGCAGGTCAGCGAAGCGGCCGCGCAGGACCTCATGCTGCCGGCCCAGGAGCTTTTGCAGGCCGCCGGCCAGCAGGTCGAGACCGTGTCCGCGGCCAGTGGCAACGTGGTGCCGGCCCTGCTGGAGGCGATCGAGGTCCACGGCTGCCACGGGGTCATCATGGGGTCGCACGGCGCGGGCGGTTTCAAGGCCGCGGTGCTCGGGTCGGTTTCTGCCGAAATGGCCAGCAGCGCCCCGGTGCCGGTGACCCTGGTCAAGCCCGCCGAGGCCGAGGCGGACTGACCGTCCTCGCTTCAGCAGCTCAGGCAGACGGTCTTCGAGCCGGACCAGTTGCTCAGGGGGCCGGAGAGGTCCATGCCGCGGCGAATGGCCGTCATCTCGGCCACGATGCTCATGGCGATCTCGGGGGGTGTCAGCGCACCCAGGTTCAGGCCCACCGGGCCGTGCAGTCGGGCGACCTCGGCCTCGTCCAGATCGAACTGCAGCAGGCGCTCCCTGCGCCTGGCGTTGTTCTGCAGCGATCCCAGGGCGCCGACGTAGAAGGCCGGTGTGCGCAAGGCCTCCATGAGGGCGAGGTCGTCCAGCTTGGGGTCGTGGGTGACGGCCACCACCGCGCTGTGTTCGTCCAGGTGCATGGCCAGCACCAGGTCGTCGGGCATCAGGGTCGAGAGGGTGACCCCTTCCATGCGCTCCCAGCCTTCGTGGTACTCGGCGCGCGGCTCGCAGACCGTGACCTGGTAGTCCAGCATCACCGCCATGCTGGCCAGGTAGCGGGAAAGCTGTCCGCCGCCAATGACCAGCAGGCGCAGGCGGGGGCCGTGCACGGTGCTCAGGGTCCGGCCGTCGAACTGCACCCTGTCGCCGTCGGCGGTGTCTTCCAGGTGCGTGATGCCGGTCGTCATGTCCAGCCGGCGCTGCACGCGGCGGTGGGATTCGATCGCCACCAGCAGTTCGCGCAGGCGCGAGCCGGCCGACAGCGGCTCCAGCACAATCTGCACCGTCCCGCCGCAGGGCAGGCCGAAGCGGCGCACCTCCTCGGCCGTCTGGCCGTAGGTGGTGACCTCGGGCTGGCGCAGCGCCAGCCCGCCCTCGGCCACGCGGCGGACCAGGTCGTCCTCGATGCAGCCGCCCGAAACCGAGCCGGCCACCTGGCCGTCGTCGCGGATGATCATCAGCGACCCAGGCGGTCGCGGGGCCGAACCCCAGGTGCGCACCACCGTGCCCATGACCACCCGGTGGCCACGCGATTGCCAGTCGAGAGCGGTCCGGATGACGTCGATGTCGAGGCTGTTCATGAGGCGTCGCTCCAGCGTTGGGGAGATGTGGCGGGCGCAGGCCAGGCCCGGTGGAGGGGGCGCAATGCCTGCAGGGCGGCGAACAGGGCGACGAGCGCCCAGGCAGCCTGCAGGGCGACCGGCCCCAGGGTGGGTGCGGCCAGGCCGACGGCCAGCAGCAGGGCAGGGCCGGCCATGCGGCCGCCGGCCGCTGACCGATGCCCCGCGTGACCGGGCAGGTGCATGGTGCTGCTGACCACCAGCAGCACCATGCCGGCGATGTGGGCGGCCGGCGTGCTGGCCACGGCCAGCAGCAGCGCTCCCGGGAGCAGCAGCATCTGCGCCTGTCGAACCGGGGTGCCGGGCCGGGTGTGCACCAGCCGGCCCCCGGCCGACAGCAGCAGCGGCACGCCGACCATCAGGCCCAGGTGCAGCGCCACGGCCTGCCCGTCGGTCCAGCCAGGCCCCAGGCACCACTGGCTGGACAGCCACAGGCTGCCCATCATCAACCCCATCGCCAGCCGGGACAGGTGCAGCGGGTGCGCGGTGCCGTGACCGCTGAGTGTGGCGCTCCAGAGCCCCCAGGCCGCGGCGGCCAGCAGCAGCAGTGGCAGCGCCTGCGGCCCTGCCAGACCGGAGGCGAGCGTCGCCAGGGCCAGCGCAGCCAGGCAAAAACCGGCCATGCCAATCTCGGGGCGCGGCCGGCCCGCGGCTTCGCAACCGGCACGCACGGCCCACCAGAGCACCACCGGCAGCAGCCCGCTGGCGAGCGACCAGCCCAGCCGCATGCCGAGCCAGCCCAGCAGCACCCAGGCGGCCAGTGCATCGGCCTGGCGCAACGCGGGCACGGCGCAGCGCAGCAGGGCATCAGGCATGGCTGTACCCGTGCAGCTGGTCGCTGCCGCCGGCCGCGTGCACGCTGGCGTTGAACGACACGATGATCCGGTCGGCCTCACCGTCGTAGGGCATGGCCTGGTGCGGCAGCCAGGACGGGAACACCACCAGCTGTCCCGGCAGGGGGTCGACGTCGATGTGGGCCGCCTGCAGGTAGGCGTTGCCGAAATCCATGTGCGCACCGCCCAGATGGTTGAAGTGCGGACCGTAGAAGCGGGTCACGCCATTGGTGGCGCCGAGCAGGCGATGCGCCTGGCGCTGTGCCGGCTCGTCCACCTGAACGCAGTACACGCCCGACCAGGAGCAGTTGCCATGCGTGTGCACGTCGTGGTGGCTGCCCCGGTTGGCGACCTGGAACCAGATGCCGCGCAGCGCGATCTGCAGGCCGGGCGTGGCCTCGGGCCAGACGGCCTGGTTGGCCAGCACCACGGTCTGGTGGAGGCTGTCGACGATGAAACGCACCAGTTGCTCCCACTCGGGCAGGCGGATGCGCTGCAGCAGGTCATCGCGGCTGGCGTAGAACGGGGCGTCGGGCCGGGCCTGTCCATCGGTGGCGCGCATGGTGCGAAAGACGCGCACCAGCAGCGGGTTGATGTCCGCTGACCGCGCGAAACGGTGCACACCCAGGGGGGTGCACCAGAGCGAATGCATCGGGTCGGGGTTCACGGGTGCATACGGGGCTTCAGGCCTCGGCCGGCAGGTCGGCCGGCCAGCGCAGTCGGTGTCCGGTGCGGGCGGCCAGGGCCTCGATGTCCTCGGGGCTGTCGACGTCGGTGCGGTAGCGGGTGTTGCTGGAGGCCCAGGGGTGCACCGCCTGCGGGTTGGCCGCCTGCCACTGCTTGCAGCCGACACGGGCCTCGCCGGCGAGGATCTGTTCGCGGACGGTCTGGCTGAACATCACAGGGTTGCCCGGCAGGCCATCCACCGTGGGCTGCACGACCTCGGTGCCCGCCGGCCGCTTCTTGTAGGCGCCGATCAGGTCGTTGATGTCCTGCGCGTTGATCAGCGGCTGGTCGGCCAGCGCGACCAGGACCGCGTCGATCTTGCCGGTCAGCGCCTGCAGGCCCAGCCGGAGCGACGAGTTCTGGCCGGCATCCGGGTCCGGATTCCGCACCACCGTCACCGGGAAGTCGCGCACGGCCGGTTCGATGCGCCCGGCGTGGTGGCCCAGCACCACGACCAGTTCGTCCACGCCCGCACCCGAGAGGGCGATCAGCTGGCGGCGGATCAGGGGCACGCCCCCGAGCTCCAGCAGGCACTTGGGCCTGTGGCCCATGCGCGAACCCGAACCGGCCGCCAGCAGCACGGCGCCCACCACCAGCCGGCCGTAAAGCCCGCCTCCGCCCTTGAGGATGCAGCCCATGGTGCCTTACCCTCCGCAGCAGGATTTTTTGACCGGTACGGCTTCTGCGGCCGCCGGAGGCGGCGCCGGCTCGGCGCGGGTCTGGTTGCCACCACCGCAGCAACTTCCCGCCGCCTTCGGTGGCAGATTCGTCCCGGACTTCGGCGGCGCTGCCTCCACGGCGGCTGTGGTGTCCTGGGCGCGCGCAGGGCGTCCGCGCCGCGCCGCGATGACAGCGGCCAGCACCGCCAGCGCGATCTCCTCGGGCGTGCGGGCACCGATGGGCTCCCCCGCAGGTGCGACGATGGCCGCCACCCGGGCGGGGTCTTCGCCGGCGGCCACCAGACTTTCGCGCAGCACGCCGGCCTTGCGCTCGCTGGCCACGAACCACAGCGTCCGGGGCTCCAGCGCCAGCGCGGCGCGCAAGGCCTGCAGGTCGCGCCGGCCCTGCGTCGCGACGACCACCAGGCCTCCGGTCGCCAGGGCGCCGGTCACCGTATCGACGCGGTCGCTGCCGATCACCCGCACCGCGTCGGGGTGGTCGCCTGCCTGAGCACCCTCGGCCACCAGCACCGCCTGCAGGCCGATGCGCGGGGCCAGTCCGGTCAGGGCGCGTGCCACGGGCGCATCGCCGAACACCACGATCTGCGGGGCGGGCGTGACCGGGTCGATGAACAGCTCCAGCGTGCCTCCCGAATGGCAGGCCATGCCGAACTCCAGCACGTCGCCCAGGCTGCGCTCGGCCGACCCGTCGCTCGGCGCGATGCGGATGGTCTGCGGCTGCCCGCTGGCCAGTGCCTGGCGCACGGTCTTGATCACCGCGGGCTGCGCGCAACCGCCGCCGATCCAGCCGTGTATCTGCCCGTCCTCGGTGACCAGGGCCTTGTCCCCCGCCTTGGCCGAGGTGGGCGCCTGGGCACGCAGCACGGTGACCAGGGCGAACGGCTGCTGCGCGGCGTGCAGCCGGGCAGCATGGGCGATCCAGTCGTTGCGGTTCATGGTGGCTCCTTCAGTGAATCACGGCCCTGGCAGCCGCGAGGTCTGCCAGACTGGCCAGCGGCACGAAGCGCTGGATGTGCTCTCGCGCGCCCTGCAGTGCAGCGGCTGCCGGGGCCTGCCGCGTCGGGTGGAACCAGGTGATGCGGGCTCCATGGCCGCGCAGCGCGCGCAGGGCTTCGGCCAGCTGCCCCGGCTCGTCGGTGTCGAAGCCGTCGGACATCACCCAGACACGGGCACCGCGCCTGAGCTGGGCGCGGGCATGCACGCGGGCGAAGTCCTGCAGGCTGTGGGCGATGCGCGTGCCGGCGCCGAATCCGGCGGTCACGGCGTTGATCTTCTCCTGCACGGCGGACGAATCCCGCTGCATCAGGGGCGTGACCTCGGCCAGCCGGGTGTGGAAGACGAAGACGCGTGCCTGAGCCTCCAGCGCGAAGGCCCGCGCCACGCGCAGGAACAGCGCGGCGTGGCTCTCCATGGAGCGGCTCACGTCGGCCAGGATGAACAGGCGCGGCGGTTCCTCGCGCCTGACCTGCCAGGCCGGCGACAGTGGCTCGCCACCCCAGGCCACGCTGCGGCGCAGGGTCTGGCGCAGGTCCAGCCGGTTGCCCCGGCGCACACCGCGCCAGCGGCGCGTGGGCAGCGGCCTGAGCCGGGCCGTGATCTGCCGCGCCAGGCGCTGCAGCTCGCCCAGCTCCTGCGGCAGCCACATCTGGCCGTCGCGCTGGTGCAGGGCCTCCACCTGCGGCTCGCTGCGGCTGGCACCGCCCCGGGCCCGCGGGCTGCCGGCATGCGCCTCGCCCGCCCCGCGCCCTGGCGCATCGGCAGCCGTGAGCGGGGCGGTCTTGCCGGTGGCCGGTGGCTGCTGCGCTGTGTCCATCTGTTCATGCATCTGCTGCACCGCCTGCCGCAGGTCGCGTGTGGGCCGGGTCTGGCCCGAGACCCGGACCGTTCCACGCAGGCGCTGCGGGTGCCAGTAGCGGTCGAACAGCTCGGGCCACAGGCGCCATTCACGCGCATTGTGGCAGGCGATGGCGCGCCAGGCCGCCTGCACCTGGGTCTCGCGCAGTCCACCCAGGCGCAGCGCGGCGCCGAGCATGGCCTGCTGCTCGGCCACCCCCACGGTCAGCCCGTGCTCCCGCAGCAAGGCGGCAAAACCGGCCAGGGTCTCGGAGGGGGCGAGGGCAGGAGAGAGGCTCATGATGCGGCGGCGCTGGCCGGTGTCTTCTCGGCCACGCCCACGCTGCGCCTGCCCTCGACCAGCTGGCGTGCCCGGTCGGTGCCCAGCAGGAAACGGTCCTCGCGTGTCTTGAGCAGGCAGCCCAGCGTGGTCAGCAGAACGGCCATGTCCTCGGGCAGGGTGTGGTGGTTCATGCGGTGCAGGGCACGCACCCAGTCGAGCGTCTCGGCGATGCCCGGTGTCTTGGACAGGTCCTCGTGACGCAGACGCTGGACGAACTGCACCGCCTCCTCCACCAGGCGGGTGTCGGCTTCGGGCAGGGCCGTCTTGACGATGGCGATTTCGCGCGCCAGCGTCGGGTAGTCCAGGTGGTGGTACAGGCAGCGGCGGCGCAGTGCATCGGAGAGCTCGCGCGTGCCGTTGCTGGTCAGGATGACCTGCGGGATGTGGCGCGCGCGCAGCGTTCCGAGCTCGGGCACGGTGATCTGGTACTCGGCCAGCACCTCCAGCAGGAAGGCCTCGAAGGCCTCGTCGGCTCGGTCGATCTCGTCGATCAGCAGCACGCAGGGTCCGTCCTGGCTGATGGCCTTGAGCAGTGGGCGCTCCAGCAGGTAGTCGCGGCTGAAGACGTCGGACTCCCTGACGGTGCCGGGCTGTCCGTCTTGCAGGCGGATGGCCATCAGCTGCCGGCCATAGTTCCACTCGTAGGCCGCCTGCGCCAGGTCCAGCCCTTCGAAACACTGCAGCCGCACCAGCACCGCGCCGCGCGCCTGCGCCAGTGCGCTGGCCAGCGCGGTCTTGCCCACGCCGGCATCGCCCTCGAGCAGCAGGGGGCGCTGCAGTTCACCCGCCAGCCACACCGTGGTGGCCAGGTCCTCGTCGGCGAGGTAACCCGTTCGCTGCAGGGCCTCGCGCAGGCCGGCCTGGGTGGAGGGCAGGGCGGGAGTGTTCATGCTCAGGTTCTCTTGCCGAACAGGCCCAGCCACCAGTTCTTGATCAGGGCCCAGACGATGGCCAGTCCGTTGATCTCCCCGGCCACCGCGGGAGCGGTCCGCGGCGCCGGGTCGGCCGACGTCCCGGCCGGTGCCACGGGGTTCGGCTCCAGCGTCCCCCCGAACGCGACCGCCGCATCCTCAGCCGTCGCCTGCGAGGCCGGTGACGGCAGGGCCTGGGCGGCCTGGCGGAAGTTCTCCACGAACTGCGCCAGGATCATGTCGGAGACCTGCACCATCATGCGGCCACCGAACTGGGCGAACTTTCCGTTGACGATCACCGCCGCATCGCCGTGCAGCACGCTGGCCGCGGGGTTGGCCGGATCGGCCTCGATGGTGGCGGCCAGGTCCATGGAAGCGGACGAGCCGCCCTTGTCCGCGCCCTTGCCGCGCAGCACCATCTTGCGCGCCGACTCGTCCTTCTCCAGCACGTCCACCTGGCCGCCGAACTGGGCGGTGGCCGGGCCGACCTTGACCTTCACGCCGCCCTTGTACGAGGTCTCGGAGAGCTGCTCGGTCAGTTCGGCCCCCGGCATGCAGCCGGCCACGGCCTTGAGGTCGCCGAGGATCGCCCAGGCGCGGCCCGGGTCGACGTCCAGCGGATAGCGTTTGTCGAGTTTGACTTCCATGATCGTCCTGTCTTCAGAGTGCCAGGTTGTGTTCCTTGAGCGCCTTCCAGACGCGGAACGAGGTGTGCGGCATGTCCAGGTGCGTCACGCCGACGTGCGCGAACGCATCGACCACCGCAGCGGTGAAGGTGGGGATGGAGCCCACGTGCGGCGACTCGGCCACGCCCTTGGCGCCGATCGGGTGGTGCGGCGAAGGCGTCACCGTGTGGTCGGTCTCCCAGTGGGGCGTTTCCACAGCCGTCGGCAGGAAGTAGTCCATCAGCGTGTTGCCCAGCAGGTTGCCCTGCGCGTCGAACGGCATCTGCTGGCCCATGGCCACCGCGAAACCTTCCGTCAGGCCGCCGTGGATCTGGCCCTCGATGATCATCGGGTTGATGCGGGTGCCGCAGTCGTCCAGTGCGTAGAAGCGGCGGATTTTGGTCTCGCCCGTGGCCCGGTCGATGTCGACCACGCACAGGTAGATGCCGAAGGGGTAGGTGAAGTTGGGCGGGTCGTAGTAGTGCACCGCTTCCAGTCCGGGCTCCAGGCCAGCAGGCGGCTCATGATAGGCCTGCCAGGCGATGTCGGCCATGGTCTTGAACCGGCTGTCGTCACCCTTGACCTTGAAGCGGTCGACCTCCCAGTCCAGGTCGTTCTCGTTGACCTCCAGCATGTGGGCCGCGATCTTGCGCGCCTTCGCGTGGATCTTGCGCGCGGCCAGCGCGATGGCGGCGCCCGCCACCGGCGTCGAGCGCGAGCCGTAGGTGCCCAGACCGTAGGGCGCGGTGCTGGTGTCGCCTTCCTCGACCTGGATCACCTCGCTGGGGATGCCCAGTT
>SBFS01000014.1 GCA_006227825.1 Burkholderiales bacterium
GTCCCGGTGGCGACAATGCAGGATTCACCAGTCACTCAAAAGACAGCCCATGGACGAACCCATTCTGACAATGGAAGAACGCGAGTCGATCAACAGCGGACGCTGGTTCGGCAGCCTTTCTCCCTCTCTGAGACACGACATACTCCGATGCGCCTACGTCAAGCGGTTCAAGGACGGCGACCTGATCGTGGCCCGGGGCGATCCACCCAGCGAATGGACCGCCGTGGCCAAGGGGGCCGTGCGCGTGAGCTCGACCTCCCTGTCGGGCAAGCAGATCACGCTGACGTATGTGGAGCCGGGCGTCTGGTTCGGCGATGTGGCGATGTTCGACGGGGACCAGCGGACGCACGACGCCTACGCACACGGGCCCACCACGCTGCTTTGTGTCTCGCGCAACGACTTCCAGAAGATACTGACACTGCACGTCGAGCTGTACGAGGCGCTGATGCGCCTGCAGGCGCGGCGCATACGCACCCTCTTCGGCCTGGTCGAGGACCTCAACACGCTGCCCCTGCGCGCGCGGCTGGCCAAGCAGCTGTTGCACCTGGTGCGCAGCTATGGCGTGCCCTGCCTGTCGGACGGCAGCGAGATGCGCATCGGCCTGCAACTGGCGCAGGAAGAACTGGCCCAGCTGCTCGGTGCGTCCCGACAGCGTGTCAACCAGGAACTCAAGTCGATGGAGCGCGAGGAAGCGATCCGCATCGAACAGGGCGGGCTGGTGGTGCGCAACCGCAGTGCCCTGATGCGCATCGCCGAAGCCGAGTCCTGACCCCTGCGGGGTTCGGTCCGGGCGTGCGCCGCAACACCCGGAACGAGCCATGAGCGACCCCACCCAGTTCACCGGCACACGCCCTGTCTCGCCCCAGCACGCCTTCGACACGGGCGCCTTGCAGGCCTGGCTGCAGGACCACCTCGAAGGATTCCAGGGCCCTCTGTCCGTCGAGATGTTCAAGGGCGGACAGTCCAACCCCACCTACAAGCTCATCACGCCGACGCGTCAGTACGTGATGCGGGCCAAGCCGGGACCGGTGGCCAGGCTGCTGCCGTCGGCGCACGCCATCGAGCGCGAGTTCCGGGTCATGAGCGCCCTGCGCCAGACGCCGGTGCCGGTGGCACGGATGCACGTGCTGTGCGAGGACGAAGCGGTGATCGGGCGGGCCTTCTATGTCATGGAGTGCGTCGAAGGCCGTGTCATGTGGGACCAGTCGCTGCCCGGCATGAGCCGCGAGGAACGGGCCGCCATCTACGACGAGATGAACCGGGTGATGGCGGCGCTGCACTCGGTGCGGCCGGACGAGATCGGGCTGTCGGACTACGGCAAGCCAGGCAACTATTTCGAGCGCCAGATCGGCCGCTGGAGCAAGCAGTACGTGGCCTCCATCACCCAGCCGATCGAGGCCATGGACCGCCTGATGGCCTGGCTGCCAGAGCACATCCCGGCCATGGCCCGGGACGAGACACTGGTGTCCATCGTGCACGGCGACTACCGTCTGGACAACCTGATGTTCCACCCGACCGAACCCCGGGTGCTGGCCATCCTGGACTGGGAGCTGTCCACCCTGGGCCACCCCCTGGCCGATTTCAGCTACCACTGCATGGCCTGGCACATCCCGCCCGGAGCCTTCAGGGGCATCGGCGGGCTGGACGTGAAGTCACTGGGCATTCCCGACGAGGACAGCTACATCGCCCGCTACTGCGAGCGCACCGGCTTTGCCACACCCGAGCAGTTGCGGGCCGACTGGAATTTCTACCTGGCCTACAACCTGTTCCGCCTGGCGGCCATCCTGCAAGGCATCGCCAAGCGGGTGGAGATGGGCACCGCCTCGAGCGCCCAGGCGGTTTCCTCGGCGGCGGGGGCACGCCCCCTGGCCGAGCTGGCATGGGAGTTCGCCCGCCGCCACTGACCGACACGCCTCCAAGAAACAGCCAACCCACGGAAGGACCACCATGCACTTCGACTACACCGACAAGGTCAAGGACCTGCGCGCACGCCTGCTCGCGTTCATGGACGAGCACATCTACCCGAACGAGGGACGGTTCTTCGCCGAGATCGCGGCCAACCGCGCCAAGGGCAACGCCTGGGTCCCGACCACCCTGATCGAAGAGCTCAAGCCCAAGGCCCGCGAGGCGGGCCTGTGGAACCTGTTCCTGCCCCAGTCCAGGCGCGCACCGGAGGGCCTGAGCAACCTGGAATACGCGCCGCTGTGCGAAATCATGGGCCGGGCTCCGTTCGCGGCCGAGGTGTTCAATTGCTCGGCCCCGGACACCGGCAACATGGAAACCCTGGAGCGCTACGCCAGCGAGGAGATCAAGGACGAGTGGCTGGAGCCGCTGCTCAGGGGCGAGATCCGCTCGGCCTTCCTGATGACCGAGCCCGAGGTGGCCTCGTCCGATGCGACCAACATCCAGTGCCGCATCCAGCGCGACGGTGACCATTACGTGATCAACGGCCGCAAGTGGTGGTCGTCCGGCGCCGGCGACCCGCGCTGCGCCGTCTACATCGTGATGGGCAAGACCGATCCGGATGCACCCCGCCATTCGCAGCAGAGCATGATCGTGGTGCCGGCCAACACCCCGGGCATCCGGGTGCTGCGCCCGCTGTCGGTGTTCGGTTACGACGACGCGCCGCACGGCCACATGGAAGTGCTGCTGGAGAACGTGCGCGTGCCGGCCCGCAACCTGCTGCTGGGTGAGGGGCGCGGCTTCGAGATTGCGCAGGGTCGCCTCGGCCCCGGCCGCATCCACCACTGCATGCGCTCCATCGGCGCCGCCGAGCGGGCCCTCGAACTGATGTGCCAGCGCCTGAACAGCCGTGTCGCCTTCGGCAAGCCGATCTCGGCGCAGTCGGTCTGGCACGAGCGCATCGCCGATGCCCGCTGCCGCATCGAGATGGCGCGCCTGCTGACGCTCAAGGCGGCCTACATGATGGACACCGTGGGCAACAAGGTGGCCAAGGCCGAGATCGCGATGATCAAGGTGGTGGCCCCCAACATGGCCTGCGACATCATCGACATGGCCATCCAGGCCCACGGCGGTGGCGGCGTCAGCGACGACTTCCCGCTGGCCTACAGCTACGCCAACCAGCGCACGCTGCGCCTGGCCGACGGTCCGGACGAGGTGCACCGCAACGCCATTGCCAAGCTCGAACTGGCCCGCCACATGGCGGCCAGGACGGAGGTGGAGATGCCGGTCACCCGCGGCTGCTGAGCATCCGGCGAAACGACCCGCCAACGCAAGAACAGGCAGGCCCCACCTGCCCCATGAAGGAGCGCCCCGATGATCGAAGTCCATTCCTGGGCCACGCCCAACGGACACAAGGTCCACATCATGCTGGAGGAGTGCGGGCAACACCTGGGCCGCGACTGGCGTGTCCACCCGGTCAACATCGGCGCCGGCGACCAGTTCCGGCCTGAATTCCTGGCCATCAGCCCGAACAACAAGATTCCGGCCATCGTCGACCCGAACGGGCCCGATGGCAAGCCGATCAGCCTGTTCGAGTCGGGCGCCATCCTGCTCTACCTGGCCGCCAAGTTCGGCCGTTTCCTGCCCCGCAGCGACCGCCAGAAGTTCGAGATGCTGCAGTGGCTGATGTTCCAGATGGGTGGGGTCGGCCCGATGCTCGGGCAGGCCCACCACTTCCGCATCTACGCACCGCAGAAGATCGGCTACGCCATCGACCGCTACACCAACGAGGCGCGGCGCCTCTACGGCGTGATGGACCGGCAGCTGCAGGGCCGCAAATTCATCGCCGGCAACCAGTACACCATCGCGGACATAGCCATCTTCCCCTGGCTCAGAAGCTGGCAGAACCAGGGCATCGACTGGGCCGACCATCCGCGCCTGAAGGACTGGTTCGACCGCATCGCCGAGCGACCCGCGGTGCAGCGAGGCGTGGCGGTGCTCGCCGATGCACGCAAGCCCCTGACCGACGAGAAGGCGCGCACGGCCCTGTTCGGCGGGCAGCAGTATGAGAAGCGCTGACACCGCGGCCGGCCCGCCCCGACCGGGTACAATGGCCGATTACGTCGGAGCGTAGCGCAGCCTGGTAGCGCATCTGCTTTGGGAGCAGAGGGTCGCGAGTTCGAATCCCGCCGCTCCGACCAACACAACAAAAGGCCCACCCCGTGGGCCTTTTGTCCTTCGCGGCCCAGCCCGTCGCGATCGTCTGCCCGTAGCTCAACCGGATAGAGCAGCTGCCTTCTAAGCAGCAGGTCGGGGGTTCGAGTCCCTCCGGGCAGGCCA
>SBFS01000165.1 GCA_006227825.1 Burkholderiales bacterium
GCCGAGGCGAACTCGTCCACCGACTCGCGGGTGATGCCGTACTTCCTGGCCAGGTTCTCGGCGGTCTGGATCATGTTGATGCCGGCCGCCGGGTCCTTCAGGGCTTCCCACATGTAGTCCTTGAAGCCCACCGGCGCACCCAGCTTGAAGCCGGTGCGGTGGTCGAAGGCCGCAATCGGGTTGCGCGTCATGTTCTCGGTGCCCACCACGAGCGCCGCGTCGCACAGGCCGCCGCCGATGTGCTCGCCGGCCTGGCGGAACAGCTCGAAGCCGGTGCCGCAGATGCGCTGCGCCATGAGTGCCGGCACATACACCGGCACACCCGCGTACAGGCCGATGTGGCGCGGCAGGAAGAACTGGTCAAAGTCGCCAGGCGCCATGTTGCCGGTGACCACCGAGCCGATCTCCTCGGGCCGGGTGCCGGTGCGGGCCAGCGCCTCGCGCGCCACCTTGATGCCCAGGTCGGTGGGCGAGACATGCCCCAGGGCGCCGCAGTAGTCCACCATGGGCGTGCGCACGCCGCCCAGTATGACCACGTCATCGAAGGAATTGAAGAAGCCTTTGCTGGCCATGGTGGTTGCTTTCAGACAGTGGGTTTCAGGATGTGGCGCAGCGCGTCGGCATGCAGCCTGGCCACGGTGTCGGCGCGGTGCGAGAGCACGGCGCGCTGGTTGATGGACCCCTTGTCGGTGATCTCGCCGCGGTCGATGGTGGGCGGGTCGGCCAGCAGGCAAAGGCGTGCGATCCGGTTGGCACTGCCGGTGGACGATCGGGCCAGTTCGTCGACCACGGTCTGGAAGTGCGCCAGCACCGCCGGTGCGTCGACCACCTCATGCATCGAGGCCTCGGCCGGCAGGCCGGCGAGTTGCCGCACGGCCGGCGTCGGGAAGACCATCGCACCCACTTCCTTCATGTTCAGGCCGGTCAGCACCACGTCCTGGATGTAGGGTGCACCGGCCGCAATGATCTTGCCGCGCAGCGGCCCCACGCTCACGAAGGTGCCTGTGGCCAGCTTGAAGTCCTCGGCGATGCGGCCGTCGAAGCGCAGGCCCTGGTGGATGTCGGTCTCGTCGATCCAGCGGACGGCATCGCCGGTCTTGAAGAAGCCCTCCTCGTCGAAAGCCTCGGCGGTCTCGCCGGGCATGCGCCAGTAGCCGGGCGTGATGTTGGGGCCGCGGTAGCGCACCTCGGTCTTGCCTTCGGAGTCCACCAGCTTGAGCTCCAGGCCCGGGGTGGGCAGGCCAAGGTCGCCGGCCCGCACGTCCGGGCTGGTGACATAGAGGCCGAACGGGCCGGATTCGGTCATGCCCAGGCCCGAGGTCATGACGATGCGCTCGCCGATCTCGGCCTCTTCGCTCTCGTACAGGCTGTCCCAGACTGGCTGGGCCAGGGCCGCGCCGGCGTAGAAGAACATGCGCACGCGCGAGAGGAAGTTGCGTCGCAGCTGCCGTCCGTCGTCGGTCTCCTGCTTCATGGCGTTGGCGATCGCCTCGAAGCCGGTGGGCACGTTGAAATAGACCGTCGGTGCGATCTCGCGCAGGTTGCGCAGGGTTTCTGCCACCAGGGCCGGCGTGGGCTTGCCGTCGTCGATGTACAGCGTGCCGCCGTTGTAGACCACCATGCCGAAGTTGTGGTTGCCGCCGAAGGTGTGGTTCCAGGGCAGCCAGTCCAGCAGCACCAGTTCGCCTTCGGTGATGACGGGCATGGACTGCGTCATCTGCTGCTGGTTGGCGCACCACATGCGCTGGGTGTTGATCACGGCCTTGGGCATCTTGGTCGAGCCCGAGGTGAAGAGGAACTTGACGATGGTGTCGGGCCCGGTGGCTGCCATGGCGGCATCGACCGCCGCCGTGGCCTCGGTCGCCAGCAGCGCGGCAAACGAGGTGGTGTCCCGGCCGGGCACCGTGCCGCTGGTGGTGACCAGTTCAACGTCGTCACCGAGCGTCGCCAGCATGGCCCTGGCATAGCGGCTGGCGTCGCTGGCAAACACCAGTCCGGGGGTCAGCGTCCTGACGACATGCCTGAGCTTGTCGAAGTCCTGGCTGATCAGCGAGTAAGGCGGCGAGGTCGGGCACCAGGGAATGCCGACGACCATGCAGCCCAGGGCCAGCAGGGCATGTTCCAGGTCGTTTTCGCTGAGGATCAGCACCGGGCGCTCGGCCGAGAGGCCGCGGTCGAGCAGGGCCTGGCCGATGCGCCGCGCCGAATCCAGCGCCTGCGCGAAGCTGATGTGCCGCCAGTCGCCGCTGCTGCCGTCGGGGTTCTTCACGCGGCGCGCGAACAGGGTACGGTCCGGGCGCTCCCGTGCCCAGTGCACCAGACGGTCGGTCAGGCGGTCGGGGTAGGGCGCCAGCGCCTGGTCGGCCACCAGATAGTGCACGCCGGTGTCGCCGTCGCGCAGGGTGGCCCGGGTGACGCCGAAGGTCAGCGGGCGGTACTGGGCTGCATTCAAGGGGTGTCTCCTGGTTCTTGTCGGGCGCTGTGCGAGGCGTCGCAGGGACTCACTTCGTCACTTTGGCCGCCTTGCCTTCGAGGAAGGCGCGCACGCGCTCCTTGGCTTCGGGGGCAGACTGGGCGATCGAGGCCATCAGCGCCTCGGTGAAGAATCCGTGGTCGGCCGGCTGCTCGGCGATACGGGGCAGGGCGTGCATCAGCGCGAAGTTGGTCATGGGCGCGTTGGTGGCGATGCGTGCGGCCAGCTCCAGCGCCTTCTCCAGGGACTGACCCTGCGGCACCAGGTACTGGGACAGGCCGATGCGCTCACCGTCGGTGGCGTTGTAGACCCGGCCGGTGAGCATCATGTCGGTCATGCGCGCCACACCGATGAGCCTGGGCACCCGCACCGAGCCGCCGCCGCCGACGAAGATGCCGCGAGTGCCCTCGGGCAGGGCATAGAAGGCCGATTCGTCGGCCACCCGGATCTGGCAGGCGCTGGCCAGCTCCAGGCCACCCCCGACCACCGCGCCGTGCAGCGCCGCGATCACGGGCACGCGGCCCTTCTCGACGCAATCGAGCGCGGTGTGCCACATGCGTGAATGGAAGACACCCTCGCTGGCATCGCGCTCGCTCAGCTCGGACAGGTCCAGGCCGGCGCAGAAGTGCTCACCTTCGCCGCTGATGACGGCGACCCGCACGCTGGACGGCAGGTTCTGGAAGGCGTCGCGGATGGCCAGTATCAGGCCGTCGCTCAGGGCGTTGCGCTTGGCGGGCCGGCGCAGGCGCACGTGGGCGATCTCCTGCCGGTCACCCGTGAGGGTCAGGCTCAGGTCGGGGCTGGATGGCGTCATGGTGTCTTTGCTGGTGTGTGGATGTCTGGATTATCGTTATAAAAAATAACGAAAACAAGATGACGGTGCGTCCGGGGTATCGGTGTTTTCCCTAGGGGTGAAAGCCGGCGGCCTAGGGTAACCACCCATGCGCGTCCGCGGTTTGATGGTTATAAATAATAACCAAGCGCGACGCGGGGCGCGCACCTTCCCGCCCGAAAGGGCCCTCGCAATCACCACCCACACCGGAGACTGACATGGCTTCTTGGAAATTCAGCATTGCGTCGCTGGCATTGGCCGCCACGGCCAGCATGGGCGCCTTCGCGCAGGAAGTGACGCTGCGCTTCCACCAGTTCCTGCCGCCGCAGGCCACCGTGCCGTCCAAGGCCATCCTGCCCTGGGCGAAGAAGATCGAGGAGGACTCCAAGGGCCGCATCAAGGTCCAGATGTTCAGCTCCATGCAGCTCGGTGGCACACCGCCGCAGCTTTTCGACCAGGCCCGCGACGGCGTGGTCGACATCGTCTGGACCCTGCAGGGCTACACACCGGGGCGTTTCCCCAAGACCGAGGTTTTCGAGCTGCCCTTCATGGCGGGCCTGTCGGCGGAAAAGACCTCTCGTGCCCTGTGGGACTATGTGCAGAAGAACGCTATGGACGAGTACAAGGACGTGCATGTGCTGGCCTTCCACACCCACGGCCCGGGCCTGTTCCACACCAAGCAGCCGGTGACCGGCCTGGAGAGCCTGCGCGGGATGAAGATCCGCGGCGGCACCCGGATCGTCAACAACATGCTCACCAAGCTCGGGGCGACGCCGGTCGGCATGCCGGTGCCGGCGGTGACCGAGGCCCTCTCCAAGGGCGTGCTGGATGGCACCACCATTCCCTGGGAAGTGGCGCCCGCGCTGAAGGTGCAGGAGCTGGTGAAGAACCACACCACTTTCGCGGGTGA
>SBFS01000191.1 GCA_006227825.1 Burkholderiales bacterium
GACACACGCGGCCGTCCCGTCGGCGGGCCGCAAGACGTGCCACCCGAATGCGGTGTGATGCTGCTGCAGGAAGGCCGTCTGGTGGTTGCGCGGGAAGCACCTCGCCGCGCCGTGGAGCGGCTGCCTCTGCAGGTGTGGATGGCGCTCGCCCAGGCCGGCGCACCGTGGCGGGCCGACAAGGGCGAGCAGGCCCTGCTTTGATTGCACATGCGCGCCTCAGCGCGGCTGGTGCTCCAGCGAAGCCGAGTTCATGCAGTAGCGCAGACCGGTCGGGGCCGGGCCGTCCTCGAACACATGACCCAGATGAGCGCCGCACTGGCTGCACACCGTCTCGGTGCGCACCATGCCGTGGCTGCGGTCGACGACCTCGGTGATGGCGCCGGGCACCGCCTGCCAGAAGCTGGGCCAGCCGCAGCCGGCATCGAACTTGGTGCCGGCGTCGAACAGGTGGTTGCCGCAGCAGATGCAGTGGTAGCTGCCGTCGGCCCAGACCTGCTCGTACCTGCCGGTGAACGGACGCTCGGTGTGGGCGCGGCGGGTGACTTCAAAGGCCAGCGGTTCGGCGCCCTTGGCGGCGAGCGTCTCGCGCCACTGGGGGTCCGACTTCTGGATGGGGTAGCCAGTGGTCATGGTTTTCCTTTGCGGACTCGGGAGACAGACAGTCAGGCAGACATTTTCCCCGCGGCGGGTTTCGCCTGCACGTCAAGGGATTCCCGGGTTTTCGGCGGCCAGGGGAAGAGGGCGGATCAGGCCAGGTCGGAGCCCCACTCGCGGCGTGTGATGCGCAGCCGGTAGCGTTCGCGGTAGGCCGCCGGCGTCAGTCCGGTGCTCCTGCGGAAGATCTCGCGAAGCATCACCGGATCGCGCCATCCGCAGCGCTCGGCGATCGCTTCGGTGCTCAGGTAGGTGGTCTCGAGCAGCATGCGGGCACGGGTCACGCGCAGGCTGTGCAGCATCTGCAGTGGCGTCTGGCCGAAGGTCTGCCTGAAATGCCTCAGCAACGACCGTTCGCTGGTGGCTGCCGCGCGGGCCGTGTCCGCCAGGCTGTAGGGCTCGTGCAGGTGGTCCTCCAGCCAGCGCCGTGCCCGATCCAGCGACCCGGGGCCGACGCGCGTGCGGGCGTCCTCGGCCACCGCAAGCGTCAATGCCTGGCGCTGGGGCGAATGCAGCAGGACGGCGCGGGCAGACTCCGCCAGCTCGGGCAGCCCCGCGGCCTGCATGACCATCAGCGCGGCCTCGGTGGCCAGAACCGGCGAGTCGACAGTCCAGACCCGCTCGTGCTCGATCAGGGCTTCGTCATTGACCAGCCGGACCGCCGGCGCATGGCGCAGGACGGCGGGTACGAAGGGCCAGGGAATGACCGCGCGTGCCTGATCGAGCAGACCGGCCTCGCCCAGCAGGGCCACCCCGGTGAACAGGCCGACCACGTGGCCGCCGTTTTCGTGCACTGCCCTGATCCGCGCACAGGCGACCCGGTCCCTGGCCACCAGCCGGTTGAGCCTGGGCCCGTTGCGTGCGTGCCAGCCCGGGACCACGAGCACATCGGGCAGCGGGGGCTGGCCCTTTTGCGTGACGCCGGGCCGGCTGGCTCCGCGACCGGGCCGCGCCGCGGCGATGCAGGGCGCCTTCAGCACCCGCCCGGCCGGCGTGCGGTGCACCAGCGAAACCGGGTCGTGGCGCACGCCGCGCAGGGCGGCAACCTCGTTGACCAGCCGCAGCATGTCGGCGATGGCGCCGGCAGGTCCGTCCAGCCCGTCCTCGCAGCGCAGGATCTCCCAGCGCTGGGGTGCCGGGCGTTGGGCAACCGATCGTTTTCTGCTGGTCATGGCATCGCGGATCCGGGACATGCAGCGCGCCATGTTGCCACAACAGGCCAAAACAGCCATGGCGGCATTGCCATCAACGATGGCGAAAAAGCTCCTGTAACGGCGCCGGGGCGATTCCTACACTGGGCACACCCAACTTCGCAGGAGACCGACATGTCCATGTCCGACATCATTGCCAGCCGCCGCCGTTTCATGCTGGCCTGCACGGCAGGCCTGGTGGCCCAGGCGCTGCCCTCGGCCGGCTTTGCCCAGCCAGCTTTTCCCTCGACCACGCTGTCGATGATCGTCCCCTACACGGCAGGCGGCGCCAGCGACATCGGGGCCCGCATGATCACGGGCGAGATGGGCCGGCTTCTGGGCCAGCCGGTGGTGGTGGACAACGTCTCCGGCGCCGGTGGGGCGCTGGGTGTGCAGAAACTGACCCGTTCCCCGGCCGACGGCCACACGGTCCTCTACGGCTCGTTGAGCGAGGCGCTGCTGGTTCCTCTGGTCAATCCGCGCGCAGGCTACAAGGTCGAGGACCTGCTGCCGGTCGCCTTCGTCGGGGGGACGCCGGCTGTCTTCGTGGTCCGGCCCGACTTTGCGGCCCGGACGCTGGCGGACTTCGTCGCCCTGGCGCGTGCCAACCCCGGACGCTTCAGCTACGGTTCACCGGGTGTGGGCACCTTCCAGCACGTCATCGGCGAGGCCTTCAAGACCCGGGCAGGCGTGTTCATGCTGCACATTCCCTACCGGGGTGGCGCGCAGATCCTCAATGACGTGATGAGCGGCCAGGTCGACATCGGCATCACCAGTGCCGCCAACGCCGCGGGCTTTGTCCGCAGCGGCCGGCTCAGGGCCATCGGTGTGACCACGGCCGGGCGACTGCCAGCGATTGCAGATGCCCAGGCCTTTGGCGAGATCGAGGCCCTAAAGGGGCTGGAGCTGTCGACCTGGGGCGTGGTCTACGCGCCCGTGGGTACGCCGCCGGCTGTGGTCAGCCGGCTCAATGCCGTCGTCAACGAGGCGCTCATGCTGCCGTCCAATGTGCAGCAACGCGCGCGCCTGGGAGTCGAACTGCCGGCGACCCTGTCGCCCGAGCAGACCGCGCGCTTCGTGGCGGCCGAACTGGCCAAGTACCAGCCGCTGGTCCGCGGCATCAAGCTCGACTGAGCGGTGACGGCCGCATGAGTCGCCCCCCGCGCATCGGTCTGGCAGGATTTTTCCTGGAGGCCAACCGGTTCTCGCCCGTGACCACGGGCGACATGTTCGCCCGTGCCTGTGACCGGGCGGGGGACGAACTGCTGTCGGAGCTGCGCGCCCAGGCCCCGCGCCTGCTGCCGGACAGCCAGGGCTTCGTTGAAGCCATGGATGCGGGCGATCCCTGGGAGCCGGTGCCCCTGCGGATGGCGCTGGCCTATCCGGGGGGGCCGGCAGACCACGACTGGTGGCAGCGGTTTCTCGCCGACATGGAGCGAAGGGTCGAAGAGGCGGGGCCGCTCGATGGCATTTTCATCAGCTCGCACGGTGCCGCGCTGACGACCGAAGAGGATGACCCCGATGGCATCCTCTTCGAACGCATCCGGCGGGTGGTCGGTCCGTCCGTGCCCCTGGTGGGGGTGTTCGACCTGCACACCAATGTGTCCCGGCGCATGACCGACGCGCTGTCGGGGTTCGTCGCCTACCGGACCAACCCCCATGTGGATCTGCGCGAACGAGGGCGCGAAGCCGCGACGCTCATGCGCCGCATGCTGGCCGAGGGGCCGGGCGAGGTGGTGCTGCAGAAGCTGCCTTTCCTGCCGGCGAGCACCGAACAGCTCATTGCGCCGGGGACGCCCTACGCCCGCCTGCTCGAGCTGGCAGGCGGCTGGCGCGATCCGCGGGTGCTCAACATCTCGCTGTGTGGCGGTTTTCCGCTGGCCGACAGCGCCAAGTGCGGGTTTTCCGTCGTGGTGACGGCGGTCGGCGGTGCACGGCCCGCCGCCGAGGCGGCCGCCCTGTCGCTGGCCACCGAAGTGTGGAAGCGCCGACACGAATTCGTCTCCCGCCTGACCCCGCTGAAGGACGCCGTGGCCCTCGCGGTGCAGGCCGGCCGGTCGTCGGGCGGTGCCGGCACGGCCAGCGAGCGGTTGATCCTGGCCGATGTGGCCGACAACCCCGGCGGGGGCGGTGGAGGCAACACCACCGCGTTGTTGCGCGCCTTGCTGGAGGCCGGAGCGCGCCGGGTCCTGATCGGGGTGCTCACCGATCCGCCCCTGGCCGAGGAGGCACACCAGCGCGGCCCGGGTGCCATCTTCCATGCCCGCTTCAACCGGGCGGTGAGCGGCGACGCGCACGCGCAGGCCTTCGAGCACGAGGCCCGGGTGCTGGCGCTGTCCGACGGCCACTTCGTCGGTCGCCGGGGCCTGGTCCAGGGCAGCTCCCAGTCGATGGGTCCCAGTGCCCTGCTGGAGCTCGGCGGTGTCAGGGTGGCCGTGATCAGCCACCGCCAGCAGCTGCTGGACCCGGCGCAGCTGGAGGCGCTCGGTGTCGACCTCGACAGTCCGGCGGCTGATGTCCGGACGCTGGTGGTCAAGAGCCGGGGTCACTTCAGGGCCGCATTCGAAGGCTTCGCGCCTGCGCACCGGATCGTCGAGGTCGATGGTCCCGGGCTGACCACGCCCGTGCTCGCACGTCTTGCACTCACGCGCATCCCGCGGCCGGTCTTCCCGCTCGATCCGGACGCCTCCTGGATGCCGCTTCCCTTTTCTTCTTCCAGCCTGAACGAACGAACATGGACCTGAACCGCTTTGCCCGTCGCCGCTACTCCGACGGACCCACACCGATCGAGCCGTTGCCGCGTTTCTCGAGCGCTCTGGCGGCCAGTTGCCCGGGCGGCGTGGGTCCGGAGGTCTGGGTCAAGCGCGACGACCTGCTCGGACTTTCGCCGGGGGGCAACAAGACGCGCAAGCTCGAATTCCTCGTGGCAGACGCCCTGGCCCAGGGGGCGGACACCCTGATCACCTGCGGGGCACCGCAGAGCAACCACTGCCGCATCACGCTGTCTGCGGCCATCCGGGAAGGACTGAGCTGCCGATTCGTCATCGAAGAGCGTGTGCCGGGCAGCTACAGCGACGAGGCCAACGGCAACCATTTCCTCTTCCGGCTGATGGGCGTGGAATCCATCTCGGTCGTGCCGGCCGGCACGGACATGGCAGCGGCCATGCAGAAGGAGGCCGACACTCTGGCCTCGCAGGGACGCAAGGCCTACGTCATCCCGGGCGGAGGTTCCAACGCGCTGGGCAGCCTGGGCTACGTGTCCTGTGCCATGGAATTGCAGCAGCAGATGCTCGATGCGGGCATGCACTTCGACGCCCTCGTGGTGGGTTCGGGCAGCTCCGGGACCCACGCGGGTCTTCTGGCCGGCTTCGAGGCGCTGGGCATGGACCTGCCCATCATCGGCATCGGTGTCAGCCGTGACCCGGCCCAGCAGGCGCCCATCGTGCTGGATCTGGCCCGGCAGGTGTGCAGCCTCATCGGCGTGGATGCGGGCCGCCTGCAGGAGCGCCTGCACTGCGTGGGCGGCTTCTGGCAGCCCAAGTACAGCGTTCCCAACCGGCGCATGGTCGAGGCGGTCCATATGCTGGCCCGGACAGAGGCCCTGCTGCTCGACCCCGTCTACACCGGAAAGATCATGGCCGGCCTGATCGGTCTGGCCAGGGAATCAAGGTGGTCGGCAGGACAGCGGATCCTGTTCCTGCACACCGGTGGCATGCCATCGCTGTTCTGGAATCCGGCTCCCCTGCTCGGAACGGCCGAACTGGCGCCCTGAGCGTGGTGGTCGGCCTGCAACGCTGGGGCCGGCAGCACTGGCCCGGGCTCGTGCTGTGCCAGGTGGTGGCGCTGGCGGCCCTGTCCCTGTCGGCGCATTACCAGGCGCCGGCTTTCCTGCTGGCCCTGCTGCTCGGCATGGCCTTGAATGCGCTGTCGCGAGAGACGGCCTGCAGCCCCGGCATCGAATTCACGGCCCGGCAGGTGCTGCGCATCGGGGTCGCTCTGCTGGGGCTTCGGATCACGCTCGACCAGGTGCTGCTGCTGGGCTGGCAGCCGTTGCTCATGGTGGCACTGGCCGTCGGCACGACGCTCGTCCTGGGCGTGTGGCTGTCCCGGCGGATGGGGCAGGAGGACCACACGGGCTGGATTTCGGGGGCCGCGGTGGCGGTCTGCGGGGCCTCCGCGGCCATGGCTGTTGCCGCGGCCCTGCCATCCCATCCCCGCAAGGAGACCGCCGCATTGCGCATCGTGGTCGGTGTGAGCATCCTGTCCACAGGGGCCATGCTGGCGTACCCGATGCTGGTGACCGCGCTGGGACTGCAAGGCCAGGCCGCCGGCATCTTCCTCGGTGGCACGATCCACGACGTGGCGCAGGTGATCGGGGCGGGGTACGCCCTCTCGCCCCAGGCGGGTGACACGGCGACGGTGGTCAAGCTGGCGCGGGTCGCCATGCTAGCGCCGGTCGTCCTGCTGGTCGCCCTGGTGCACCGGCGTGCAGGTTCGATGCCGTCGCAGGAGCGGCCGCCCGTGCTGCCTGCGTTCCTGATCGGGTTCTGCGCGGCTGTGCTGCTCGGCAGTTCGGGCTGGCTGCCGCCCGCGCTGGTCCAGGCGGGCCGCGATGTCTCGCAGCTCTGTCTGGTTTCGGCCATGGCCGCCATCGGCATGAAGACCCACCTGCCCGACGTGCTGGGGTCAGGTTGGAAGCCGATGCTGCTGATGGTGGTCCTGACCCTGTTCCTGGCCACCTTCTGTGCGGCCTGGCTGTCGGGGCTTGCATGAAACGGCAGGCCGCCCGCCTGTTCAGACATCCCCTGGCGTGTCAGGCCCGTGCGCGCAGGACCCACCGGATGCGCCAACTGGTGCATCATGGAGGGTGAATTTCCAAACGGTCGTTCTTTTTTCCAACAACACGTCACACAGGAGACCTCAGATGCTCGGACAGATGCAGAGCCAACCGCTGCTGATTTCCAACCTCATCGTCCATGCCGACCGGCACCACCACGACACCGAGATCGTCTCGCGCCGGGTCGAGGGTGACATCCACCGCACCACCTGGGGCCAGGTGGCCCGCCGGTCACGGCAGGTGGCCCAGGCGCTGGACAGCCTCAAGCTGGGCTTCGCAGAGCGCGTGGGCACGCTGGCCTGGAACGGCTACCGGCATCTGGAGCTCTACTTCGGCGTCAGCGGTTCGGGGCGGGTGCTTCACACCCTCAACCCGCGCCTGCACCCCGAACAGCTGGTCTGGATCGTCAACCATGCCGACGACCGCGCGCTGTGCTTCGACATGACATTCCTGCCCCTGGTGCAGGCGGTCTGGCGCAAGTGCCCGGGCGTCAAGCACTGGATCGCCCTGTGCGATGCCGACCGGCTGCCGGCCGACAGCGGCATTGAGGGGCTGGTCAGTTACGAGGCCTGGATCGCGGGACAGCCCGACACCTACAACTGGCCGGAGTTCGACGAGAACTGCGCTTCCAGCATGTGCTACACCAGCGGCACCACGGGCAATCCCAAGGGCGCCGTCTATTCCCACCGCTCCACGACGCTGCACGCCTACGGCGCAGCGCTTCCGGACGCCCTGGGCTGCTCGGCGCGCGATGCCATCCTGCCGGTGGTGCCCATGTTCCACGTCAATGCCTGGGGCCTGCCGTATTCGGCCGCCGCTGTCGGCTGCAAGCTGGTCTTTCCGGGGCCGGCGATGGACGGCAAGTCGGTCTACGAACTGATCGAGGGCGAAAAGGTGACCATGGCCGCCGGGGTGCCCACGGTCTGGCAGATGCTGCTGGGGCACCTGCAGCAGAACGGCCTGAAGTTCAGCACCCTCAGGCGAACCGTCATCGGGGGCTCTGCCTGCCCCCCGGCGATGATCCAGGCCTTCAACGACCAGTACGGGGTCGAGGTGCTGCACGCCTGGGGCATGACCGAGATGTCGCCGCTGGGCACGGTCTGCACGCTCAAGAACGCCCAGGTGGACCTGCCCGCCGACGAGCAGATGAAGGTCCGCCTCAAGCAGGGCCGCAGCGTCTTCGGCGTCGACATGAAGATCGTCGACGAAGCCGGCAACGAGCTGCCCTGGGACGGCAAGACCTACGGCGACCTGCTGGTGCGCGGACCGTGGATCATCGCCAGCTATTTCAAGGGCGAGGGCGGCGATCCGCTGCGCTACGACGCCGCCGGGCGCGGCTGGTTCCCCACCGGGGACGTCGCCACCATCGACGCCGACGGCTTCATGCAGATCACCGACCGCAGCAAGGACGTCATCAAGTCGGGGGGCGAGTGGATCAGCTCCATCGACGTGGAGAACATCGCCATGGCCCATCCGGCCGTGGCGATGGCGGCCTGCATCGGCATGAAGCACCCCAAGTGGGACGAGCGCCCCATCGTCGTGGTGGTCAGGAAGCCCGGGGCCGAGGTCTCGCGCGATGAGCTGCTGGCCTTCTACGAGGGCAAGATCGCCAAGTGGCAGGTGCCCGACGACGTGGTGTTCGTCGACGCCATCCCGCTGGGCGCCACGGGCAAGATGCAGAAGATGACCTTGCGCCAGCAACTGGCCGACTACCGGCTGCCCGGCCTGTGATGCTGCCGCGCCGGCGCCTCGTGCTCGCCGGCCTGGGCGCCGGCGTCCTGGCGCCCGCCGTGCATGGCCTGCAGGCCCGGCGCGAGACGGTGCGCATCGCCTTCATCGACCCGCTGTCCGGGCCGGCGGCCGACGTCGGCCGCAACGGGCTGCGCAGCTGGCAGTTCATGGCCGAGCATGTCGGTGCGCAGGCGGGGCCGGCCGCGCCGCGTTTCCTTGTCGCGGGTTTCGACAACAAGGCCTCGCCGCACGAGAGCGTGAACATGCTCAAGGCGGCCATCGACCAGGGGTTCCGCTTCATCGTCCAGGGCAACGGCTCGGGTGCGGCGGCGGCCCTGTCGGCCGCCATCACGCGCCACAACCAGCAGCACCCGGACCGCTCGGTGCTGTTCATCAACTACGCGGCCATGGACCCGGCGCTGACCGCCGAGCGCTGCAGTTTCTGGCACTTTCGCATCGACGCCGACACCGCGATGAAGATGCGGGCCCTGGTCGGCTTCATGAGCACCATGCCCGACCTGCGCAGGGTCTACCTGCTCAACCAGAACTATGCGCACGGGCAGCAGTTCGCCCGCTATTTCCGGGAGGAGGTGGCGCTGCAGCAGCCAAGCATGGAGATCGTGGGCGACGAGCTGCACCCGCTGTTCCAGGATGTCGACTTCCGCCAGCACGTGCAGCGCATCCGTGCATCCGGTGCGCAGGCCCTGGTCACCGGCAACTGGGGTGCGGACATGCGCGGCCTGGTGCAGGCCCTGCAGGCCGAGGACATGCGGATCCCGGTGTTCGCCTACTACCCCGGCCTCAAGGGAACGCCGACGCTGCTGGCTCGCCATGGCGACCGCATCCCGGTCTACCAGGTGGCCTACAACCACAGCAACCAGGAGGGTGTGGTCGGCGGGCTGGCCGCCGCGTTCCGGGAACGTTACGGGGAAGACCTGGTGGTCTATGCCGCCTACGACGGCATGGTCATGCTGTCCCAGGCCATCGCCTTCACCGGTTCCCTCGACCCGCGAGATCTGGCGGGGCGCCTGAGCGGGATGGTCTTTCCCGGCTTCAGCGGGCCGGTCCAGATGCGGGCCGATGACCACCAGCTCCAGAAGGGCCTCTACATCTCCCGCTGGCAGCCGGTCGACGCGCACTACCCGCGCGACGCCGAAGGGACCGGATTCACCTTTGCGCCGCTGAAGTTCATCTCCGGCGCCGACCTCGCCACGCCGGTGCGCTGCCAGATGCAGCGCCCCTCGGGCGGGTGAGCGTGCCATCGCAGTCGCCTGTGCGATAGACGCTAGGGCAATCCCTGAGTGCTGCGCTGCATCACGCTTGTAAGCTGTGCGTAACCGTTTCACCCAACCACAGGAGACAGCGATGAAGTCAGCGTTTCGTATCGCAGCCGGTGCCGCCGTGCTGGTCTTGGCCTTTTCCGCCCATGCCCAGAAGGGCGAGACGGTCAAGATCGCCTGGATCGACCCCCAGACCGGCCTGATGGGTCCGGTGGGCAACAACCAGCTCAAGAGCTGGCAGTTCTTCGCGGAGAAGTTCAGTGCCAGGAATCCGGCCGGCGTGAAGTTCGAGGTGGTGGGCTTCGACAACAAGCTCAGCCCGGCCGAGAGCGTGACGGCCATGCAGGCTGCCATCGACCAGGGCATCCGCTACATCGCGCAGGGCAACGGTTCCTCGGTCGCCGGCGCGCTCATCGACGCCGTCAACCGCCACAACGCCCGCAACCCGGGCAAGGAAGTCATCTTCCTCAACTATGCCGCGGTGGACCCGGACTTCACCAACAGCAAGTGCAGCTACTGGCACTTCCGCTTCGATGCCGACACTTCGATGAAGATGGAGGCGCTGACCACCTACATGAAGGACAAGGCGGACGTCAAGAAGGTCTACCTGTTCAACCAGAACTATTCCCATGGCCACCAGGTGGCCAAGTTCGCCAAGGAGAACCTCAAGCGCAAGCGTCCCGACATCGAGATCGTGGGCGAGGAGCTGCACCCGCTGGCGCAGGTGCGCGACTTCGCGCCCTACATCGCCAAGATCCGGGCCTCCGGTGCCGACACCGTGATCACCGGCAACTGGGGCTCCGACCTGGCGCTGCTGGTCAAGGCGGCCAACGAGGCGGGCTACAACGGCAAGTTCTACACCTACTACACCGGCGTGACCGGCACCCCCACGGCACTGGGCACCGGCGGTGAAGGCCGCGTCTACCAGGTGGCCTACAACCACTACAACATGGGCGAGCCGATGAAGGGCTGGATGGCCGAGTTCAAGCAGCGCTTCAACGACGACATGTACACCGCGGCGATCGCCAACGTCTACTCCGCGCTCGGCGATGCGATGGCCAAGGCCAAGTCCACCGATCCGGTCAAGGTCGCCCCGGTGCTCTCGGGCCTGAAGTTCAAGGGCTTCAACGGCGAGGTCGAGATGCGCCGGCTTGACCACCAGCTGCAGCAGCCGCTGTACATCACCCGCTGGCAGAAGACCGATGCCAAGCACCCCTACAGCCCGGAGAACACCGGCATGACCCTGGTGCCGGTGGCGGAGTACCCGTCCTACGTGGCCAGCACCCCGACCAGCTGCCAGATGCGCCGGCCCTGAGGCCAGGAGCCCGGGGCGGCACAATGACCGCCACCGGGCTTCCCGATCCCGTCCAGATCCCCGGCCTTCCCGCCCCCGTGGCGGGAGGCTGGTTTCGTTCGCACCCAACCCAGGGCCTGCAGCAGGCCCGGAGAGACGCCTTCCATGGAGTTCTACATCATCTCCATGCTCAACGGACTGAGCTACGGCCTGCTCCTGTTCATGTTGAGCTCGGGCCTGACCCTCATCTTCAGCATG
>SBFS01000152.1 GCA_006227825.1 Burkholderiales bacterium
GCCCGCTGGAAATAGGCCCAGGCCATGTCATGGAAGTCCTGCTCCTTCAGAAGCACGCTGGCACCGGCGTAGTAGATGTCCAGGAAGCTCTGCAGATCGGTGAAGGCGTAGGCCGCGCGAAGGGCGTCCACGCTGGGGTAGCTCAGGGCCACGCCATTGCGTCGCGCCAGTTCGAAGATCAGCTCGGGTTCGAGCGAACCCTCGATGTGGATGTGCAGCTCGGCCTTGGGGATGGCACGAGCCAGTTCGATGGCGTTCATGGACAGCTCCCTGGGTTGGCCTTCAGCAGACACCGAAACCGACGCCTGCCTGCTGCAGGTAGCGGCGGTAGGCCGCGCTGAGCCGGTCGGCGGCGCTGTGCACCTCGCCGCCATGGATGGGCAGGCGCTTGGGGCTCTGCGACTCCAGCACCGGCTGGTCCTGGCTGAAGATGGTGACCTGGAAGTCGCGCAGCTGCTCGTCGCTGGAGCCGGTGTCGCTGGTGTACTGCGCGAACCAGAGCCGGCAGCTCTCTTCGGTGTCGGGCCGGGCCCAGATGGTGTAGCTGTCCTGCGGACCGCCGTCGTCGGGCTGCTTGCTCAGCAGCGCGCTGTAGGGGCTGAGCACCTCGTAGCGGTAGGTCACCCAGCCGCCGCCGGTGGAGCTGGCGGTGGCCCTGGGCTGCCAGGCCTTGTAGGCCTCGATGACCGGGCGGCCATCGGCGGTGTGCGTGACCTCGTAGTGCGGGACCTCGGGGTGCCCGGCCTCGCCGAGCCAGCCGCGGTGCACATAGGCGAAATGGGCCGTGTCCAGGAAGTTCTCGACCGCACGCGGCGCGCTGGTGGCCACGTCGAACGGTCCGTAGATGAGGCGGCGCGCGGGCAGGTCGTGCAGCGCAGGTGGTGCGTGGGCCGCATCCCCCACCGCACCCCAGATGAGGCCATGCTGCTCCATGACCGGATGGCGGCAGGCCCGGTGGCCGGCCGGCGGGGTAAAGCCCGGCAGCGCCGGTATCGAGACGCAGGCGCCCTGCGCATCGAAACGCCAGCCGTGGTAGGGGCATTCGAGGGTGTCCCCCTGCACCTGGCCCAGCGAGAGGCGGGCGCCACGGTGCGGGCACCGGTCGTTCATCAGCACCGGCTGGCCCCGGGCATCACGCCAGAGCACCAGCGGCTGGCCCAGCAGGGTCACCGCCAGCGGCTGCTGGCCGAGCTCCTCGTCCAGCGCCAGCGGCCACCACCATTGCTGCTCCTTGTTCATGGTCTTTCCTTCCGGTGAAAAAAAGCCACCCGTCCGGCATGCCGGAGGGGTGGCCGTGCCGCGTGCGGCCACTGCCGCACCGGCCCTGTGAGCCCGCGTCCGCTTACTTGGAGGGCACGCGGCCTTCCACGCCCTTGACGTAGAAGTTGACGCCGTCCTTCCATGCGCGGTCGGCCTTCACGCCGGCGGCCAGCACTTCCTTGCCGGTGTTGTCCAGGATCGGGCCGGTGAAGGGCTCGAACTCGCCGGACTTCAGGCCGGCCTTGACCTCCTCGACCTTGGCCTTGGCCTCGGCCGGCACGAAGTCGGCGATCTTGATCAGGTCATTGAGGCCTTCCTTGACGCCCCAGACGGTGCGCTTGGTCTCCCAGGTGCCCTCACGCAGCTCCTCGATCGACTTGATGTAGTACGGACCCCAGTCGACGATGGCCGAGGCCAGGTGGGCGCTGGGTGCGAAGGCACTCATGTCGCTGTCCCAGCCGAAGGCGAACTTGCCGTTGCGCTCGGCGGTCTGCAGCACGGCGGTGGAGTCGGTGTTCTGCAGCAGCACGTCGGCGCCCTGGTTGATCAGGCTCTGGGCGGCCTCGCTCTCCTTGGGCGGATCGAACCAGCTGCTGACCCAGACCACGCTGAGAGACACGTCGGGCCGGACCGTCTGGGCGCCCAGCACGAAGGCGTTGATGTTGCGCAGCACCTCGGGAATCGGGAAGGAGCCGACCAGGCCGAGCTTGCCGGTCTTGGTCATGTGGCCCGCGATGATGCCGGCCATGTAGGTGTCCTGGTAGAAGCTGGCGTCGTAGATGCGCATGTTGGGCGCGGTCTTGTAGCCGGTGGCGTGCTCGAACTTGACGTTCGGAAACTCTTCGGCCACCTTGAGCATGGTCTCCATGTAGCCGAAGGAGGTGCCGAAGATGATCTCGTTGCCCTGCTGGGCCAGGTCGCGGAAGACGCGCTCGGCGTCGGCGCCATAGGGCACGGACTCGATGGCGGTGGTCTGCACGCGGTCGCCGAAGTGGGCCTCGACCGCGCGGCGGCCCAGGTCGTGGGCGAACGACCAGCCGGCATCTCCGACCGGACCGATGTAGACCCAGGCGGCCTTGGTCACCTTGGGAGCTTCGGCGGGTGCGGCGGCAGGAGCGGGGGCCGGTGCGGGCGCCTCTTCCTTCTTGCCGCAGCCGACCAGCACGGTGCCGGCCAGGGCGGTCAGGGCCGCCACCTTGATGAGGGATCGTTTGCTCAGGTCAGTCATGTGTACCTCGGAGGGTTGGTTTGTCTGTCGGAACGGGAAAAAAGGGGCGTCAGGAACCCGGGTGGAAGGGCTTGCCGATCGAAGCCGGCATGTTAGTACGAATCCAGACCGGGTTGCGTGAGATCAGCACCAGCACGATGACGGTGGCCAGGTAGGGCAGCATGCTCAGGAACTCGGCACTGATCTGCACGCCCTGGCCCTGCAGGTAGAACTGCATCATGGTGACGGCACCAAACAGGTAGGCGCCAAGCAAGACACGTGCCGGACGCCAGGTGGCGAAGGTGGTCAGCGCCAGCGCGATCCAGCCCCGGCCGGCGGTCATGCCCTCGGTCCACAGGGGTGTGTAGACGGTCGACAGGTACGCCCCGGCAAGGCCGCACAGGCTGCCGCCGGCCACCACCGCCAGCCAGCGGATGCGGCGCACCGGGTAGCCCAGCGCGTGGGCCGAATCGGGGTTCTCGCCGACGCTGCGCAGCACCAGGCCGGCCCGGGTGCGGTAGAGGAACCAGATCAGGCCGGCCGTCAGCGCCAGCCCCACCCAGACCATGCCGTCCAGCCGTGCCATGCCCGGCCCGATGACCGGCACGTCGGCCCAGACCGAGGGCGTGCTGACCATCTTCTCCGACAGGTTCTCGCGCGTGTAGGTGACGCCCGCAAAGGCCGAGAAACCGACCCCGAACAGCGAGAGCGCCAGACCGGTGGCGTACTGGTTGGTGTTGAGCCAGATGACGAGCACGCCGAAGACGCCGGCCAGCACCGCCCCGGCGACCATGCCGGCGCCCAGGCCGGCCAGGCCGCTGCCCGTGTGCACCACGGTGGCAAAGCCGGCCAGCGCGGCACACAGCATCATGCCTTCGGCCCCCAGGTTGACGATGCCGGCCTTCTCGTTGAGCAGCAGGCCCAGGGCCGCGATGGCCAGCACGGTGCCGGCGTTCAGCGAGGTGGCGACATTGAGGAAGAACACGTCCATGGATCAGCTCCTGCGTCGGCCCAGGACCACGCGGTACTGGATGAGGGTGTCGCAGGCCAGCAGCGTGAACAGCAGCAGGCCCTGGAAAACGCCGTTGATGGACTTGGGCAGGCCCAGCCGCGACTGCGCCAGTTCGCCGCCGATGTAGAACATGCTCATCAGCAGCGCCGAGAACACGATGCCCACGGGATGCAGCCGCCCGACGAAGGCGACGATGATGGCGGCAAAGCCGTAGCCCACCGGCACGTGCGGCGTCAGCTGCCCGATCGGTCCGGCCACCTCCAGCGCGCCGGCCAGGCCGGCCGCACCACCGGAGACCAGCAGCGCGACCCACAGCGCCCGCCGGGAGGAGAAGCCGGCGTAGCGCGCCGCCGCCGGGGCCAGGCCGCCCACCTGCTGGCCATAGCCGGCGTAGGTGCGGAACATGAACAGCCACATCAGCACCACGCCCGCCAGCGCGATCAGCACACCGATGTTGACCCGGAAGTCATCGAACAGCCTGGGCATGCGGGCGGCCCGGTCGAAGGTCGGGGTCTGGGGCATGTTGAAGCCCATCGGATCCTTCCACGGACCGAACACCACGTAGTTGAGGATCTGGACCGCCACATAGACCAGCATCAGGCTGACCAGGATCTCGTTGGCGTTGAAGCGGTCGCGCAGCAGGGCGGTCACGCCTGCCCAGACCATGCCGCCGGCCACCCCGGCCAGCAGAACCGCGGGTACCGCCACCCAGCCCCA
>SBFS01000220.1 GCA_006227825.1 Burkholderiales bacterium
CGCAGGCTGTCCGGCTCCACGCGCCCGAAGTACTCGCTGCGCGCCCCCATGCGCGGCAGCCCGGTGCCCCAGATGCTCGGGCCTGCAAAGCCGGCACCGGTGGCCACCGCATCGGGCAGCGTCTCCAGCGGGAGCAGCTTGCCCTTGGGCACACCCAGCAGGTCGGTGAAGGTGGCCATGACCGAGTGGACCCCCTGCCCGCGCAGGGCTTCGATGCGTTGGTCCAGGCTGTGTTCGGTCATGGGGTCTCCGGGCACAAAAAAGCCGGGCAGGCCCGGCTGCAGAGGCGGGGTGCTTCAGGCCAGACCTTCGGCCAGGGCCGCGTCCAGGATGCCCAGCGCCTCCTCGAACACCCTGTCCTCGATGGTCAGCGGGAACAGGAAGCGGATCACGTTGCCGTAGACGCCGCAGGTCAGCAGCAGCAGGCCGCGCCTGAGCGCAGCGGACTGGACGCGCTTGGTGGCCTCGGCGTCCGGCGCGCCGTGCGCATCGACGAACTCGGCGGCCACCATGGCGCCCAGGCCGCGCACGTCGCTGATGCGGGGGTGCTTCTGGCGTGCCTTGCCCAGGTGGTCGATCAGCCGGTCACCCAGCGTGCGGGCGCGCTCGGGCAGCTTCTCCTCGGCCATCACGTCGAGCACCGCGTGCGAGGCAGCGATGGCCAGCGGGTTGCCGGCGTAAGTGCCGCCCAGGCCACCGGGCGCCGGGCCGTCCATCACCGCCTGGCGGCCCGAGACGGCCGACAGCGTGGTGCCCCCGGCCATGCTCTTGGCCATGGTGATCAGGTCCGGCTTCACACCGTAGTGCTCCATGGCGAACATCCGGCCGGTGCGCGCGAAGCCCGTCTGCACCTCGTCGGCGATCAGCAGGATGCCGTGCCGGTCGCACAGTTCGCGCAGCCAGTGCGCGGCCGCCGGCTGGATCGGGTTGAAGCCGCCCTCGCCCTGCACCGGCTCGAAGATGATGGCCGCCACGCGCGAAGGCTCGATGTCGCACTTGAACAGGTGCTCCATCGCCCTTTGCGTCTCCTCCAGCGAGCTGCAATGGCAGGGGAAGGGCACATGGTAGATCTCGGGCGGGAAGGGTCCGAAACCGGCCTTGTAGGGCTGGACCTTGCCGGTCAGCGAGACGGCGAACAGGCTGCGGCCGTGGAAGGCCGCGCCAAAGGCGATGACACCGCTGCGGCCGGTGGCGGCGCGCGCGATCTTGATGGCGTTTTCCACCGCCTCGGCACCGGTCGAGAAGAAGGCCGTCTTGGCCGGACCCTCGATCGGCACGATGGCGTTGATGCGCTCGGCCAGCTGCACATACTCGGTGTAGGGCACGACCTGGTAGCAGCTGTGGGTGAAGCGCTGCAGTTGTGCCGCAATGGCTGCCTGCACCTTCGGGTGCACATGGCCGGTGTTGAGCACCGCGATGCCGCCGGCGAAGTCGATGAAGCGCCGGCCCTCGATGTCCCAGAACTCGGCGTTCTTCGCGCGCTCGATGAAGAAATCGCCGAACACGCCGACGCCGCGCGGCGTGGCGGCCTGGCGGCGGGCATGCCAGGCGGCGTTGGTGTGTTCGGACATGTGGTCGGTCCTGAGGTCGTTCATGGCGTTCATCGGGGTCTCCTTCAGATCGGGCTGTCGATCCTGATCCAGGTGGTTTTCATCTCGGTGTACTTGTCGAAGGCGTGCAGCGACTTGTCGCGGCCGATGCCGCTTTGCTTGAAGCCGCCGAAGGGCACGGTGATGTCGTCCTCGTCGTACTGGTTCACATGCACGGTGCCGGCACGCAGGGCCCGGGCCACGCCGTGCGCCTTGTTGATGTCGCTGGTCCAGACAGCGGCCTGCAGGCCGTAGACGTTGGCGTTGGCCTGTTTCACCACATCCGCCGCGTCCGTGAACGACAGCACCGACAGCACCGGGCCGAAGATCTCCTCGCGCGCGATCGTCATGTCGTTGCGCACGCCGTCGAAGATGGTCGGCTGAACATAGCAGCCACCGGCCACCGGCGCCACGCGCTCGCCGCCAGCGAGCAGCTTCGCGCCCTCGCTCTTGCCCGACTCGATGTAGCGCAGCACGGTCGAGAGCTGGGTCTCGTCCACGATGGCGCCCATGACCGTGTTCCTGTCCAGCGGATTGCCCGGCTGGTAGGAGGGCACCTTGGCCAGGGCTTTCTCCAGGAAGGCGTCCTTGATGGAGGCCTCGACGAACAGGCGCGAAGGCGCGTTGCAGCTCTCTCCCTGGTTGAAGAAGATGCTGCCCACGGCCGCATCGACCGCCCTGTCCAGGTCCGGGCAGTCGGCGAACACGATGTTGGGCGACTTGCCACCCAGCTCGGTCCAGGCGCGCTTGAGGTTGCTCTGCCCGGCCATCACATGGATCTGCTTGCCCACGCGGGTGCTGCCGGTGAAAGCGATGCAGTCGACATCCATGTGCAGGGCCAGCGGGCTGCCCGCCTCGGGGCCATAGCCGGGCACCACGTTGAACACACCGGGCGGGATGCCGGCCTCCAGCGCCAGCTCGGCCAGCTTCAGGGCCGTCAGCGGGCTCTTCTCGGAGGGCTTGAGCACCACCGAATTGCCGGCGGCCAGGGCGGGCGCGATCTTCCACGCCGCCATGATCATCGGGTAGTTCCAGGGCACGATGACGCCGACCACGCCCACCGGCTCGCGGGTGATCAGGGCCAGCGCGCTGTCGGGTGTCGGAGCGATCTCGTCGTAGATCTTGTCGACCGCCTCGCCGTACCAGCGGATGCAGTTGGCGGTGCTGTTGACATCCACGCCCTTGGCGTACTTGACCGGCTTGCCCATGTCCAGCGTCTCGGTCAGGGCCAGCAGGTCGCCATGGGCCTGGATCAGTTCGGCAAACCTGATGAGGATGCGCTTGCGCACGGCCGGCGCCTTGCCGGCCCAGCGCCGGTCTTCGAAGGCAGCGCGGGCGGCCGCCACGGCCGCGTCGATGTCGGCGGCGCCACAGCGCGCCACCGGCGTCAGCACACGGCCATCCACCGGCGAAATGCAGTCGAAGGTCTGGCCTTCACGCGCAGCCACGCGCTCGCCGTTGATCAGGGCTCGGCCATCGAAGGAAGGCAGGGTGGTCTCGGTCATGGTGCCTTTCGGAATTGTCAATGGCACCATGCTACGCCGAAATCCGGACCCTGGGGACATCCACTTTGGCGGCCGCCCAAGCGTCCACTGGGCTGGCCGCCGTGCCGCTCAGGTGCCGCAGAAGGTGCGGTAGCCCGCGGTCAGCGCCGGCGCCGGGGGTTCGGCGTAGGCCGCTGCCTCCGGCTGTTCGTCGAAGGGTTTGCGCAGCACGGCCAGCAGGCGCTCGAACGGACCCAGGTCACCCGAACCGGTGGCCGCCGCCAGCGCCTCCTCGACCCGCAGGTTGCGGGCGATGAAACGCGGGTTGGCGGCACGCAACTGCGCCGCCAGGGCCGGCTGCCTCGGTCCGCCCAGACCGGTGCGTGCCGACCAGCGCGCCCACCAGGACGCCCAGCCGGGCGAGCCGCCCAGGTCGGCCTGCAGGGCCGCGAAAGCCGGCCCCTGCGGATCGGCCGCCACATCGGCCAGACGCCGGAACGAGCGGGTGAAGTCGGCCTTGTGCGCCGCCAGCAGGTCGAGCCACGACTGAACCAGCGCCTCGTCGCCGCCGTCTTCGCCGGCCAGCCCGAGCTTGGCCCGCATCACGCCCAGCCAGGCCTGCCGGTACCAGTCGGGAAAGGCGTCGATCACCGCCGTGGCCTCGTCCACCGCCGCCCGCAGCCGGGTCTCGTCGTCGGGGGTCTCCACCATCAGCGGCAGCAGCGCCTCGGCCAGCCGGGCCAGGTTCCAGCGCGCGATGTGCGGCTGGTTGCCGTAGGCGTAGCGGCCGCCATGGTCGATCGAGCTGAACACGGTGGCCGGGTCGTAGGCATCCATGAAGGCACAGGGCCCGTAGTCGATGGTCTCGCCCGAGATGGTCATGTTGTCGGTGTTCATCACGCCATGGATGAAGCCGACGCCCATCCAGCGCGCCACCAGCCGGGCCTGGCGCCGGGCCACTGCCTCCAGCAGGCCCAGGTAGCGGCCGGGGGCACCGGCCAGATCGGGGTCGTGCCGCGCGATGGCATAGTCGGCCAGGCGCCGCAGCAGGTCAAGGTCGCCGCGCGCCGCCGCCCACTGGAAGGTGCCGACCCGCAGGTGGCTGGCCGCGAC
>SBFS01000259.1 GCA_006227825.1 Burkholderiales bacterium
TCGTGGATCAGCTCCTTGAAGGTGGTGCCGTAGACGTTGACCAGCTCGTAGAAGCGGTAGATCAGCGGGTCGGTCGGCACGCTCGTGGGCAGCGACCCCTTGTAGGGCACGACCATCAGCCACTTCTGCTCTTCGGCACTCAGGCCGAAGATCTTGCCCAGCACCTTGGCCTGGGCGGGTGTGGCGGTCATCTGGCCCAGGCACAGTGCGGTGGTCCATTCCTTGGACTGGCCGACTTTCTTGGCCACGTCGGCCCAGCTCAGGCCCTTGCTGACTTTGGTGGAGATGATTTTTTCGGTGACGGCGAGTCGGGTCATGGTGTTGCCTCTGGCTGTGGAGATGGAAGTGGTGAGACTCAATGGGCTTTCGCGCGGGAGACGAGAAAGTCCACGATGTGGTTGCGCAGGTCGTAGTAACCGTCCATGTGGTGCAACTGGGTGCGCGTGCGGCTGCGCGGCAGCGGGTTGACCACCACCTCGGCCAGGCCACCGGGCTTGTAACCCTGTCCGGTCTCGGCACCGTTGCTCATGAGCAGGATGCGGTCGGCCAGCAGGATGGCCTCGTCCACGTCGTGGGTGATCATGAAGACGGTCTGCTGGGTCTCGCGCACGATGCCCATCAGTTCGTCCTGGATGGTGCCCCGGGTCAGCGCGTCCAGCGCTCCGAAGGGCTCGTCGAGCAGCAGCATCTTGGGCTGGATGGCGAACGCCCTCGCGATGCCCACGCGCTGCTTCATGCCGCCGGAGAGCTGGCTGGGCTTCTTGTCGATGGCCTGCGACAGGCCGACCATGTGAACGAACTTCTCGACCTGCTCGCCGACCTGCGCCGCCTTCCATTGCGGCCAGCGGGAGCGCACCGCAAAGGCGATGTTCTGCCGCACCGTCAGCCAGGGCATGAGGGCATGGCTCTGGAACACCACGCCGCGCTCCAGGCTGGGGCCGACGACCTCGCGCCCGTCCATGAACACATGGCCGCCGCTGGCGGTGTCCAGGCCGGCCAGCACGTTGAGGATGGTGGTCTTGCCGCAGCCGCTGTGGCCGATGATGCAGACGAACTCGCCCTGGGCCATGTCGAAGGACACGTCTGCAAAGACCGGCTTGGCCGGATGGTAGGCCTTGGACAGGTTCTCGACCTGGAGGAATCGGCTCATGGGTGTCGCCTGTTCGGGGGTTGGGGCGGTGGCCGGCACCGGGCGGCTCAGGACGGTTCGCAGGGAAGACTCACTCCACATAGGTCACCGCCTTCTGCAGTTGGGCAAACATCAGGTCCAGCAACATGCCGACCACGCCGATCATGAGGATGGCGAAGATCACGTTGGTGATGGACAGGTTGTTCCACTCGTTCCAGACGAAGTAGCCGATGCCTGTGCCGCCGACGAGCATCTCGGCCGCCACGATCACCAGCCAGGCGATGCCCATGCTGATGCGCATGCCCGTCAGGATGGTGGGTGCGGCGGCGGGCAGGATGACCCGGAAGGCCTTGCGCAAGGGGCTGACCTCGAGCGTGGCGGCAACATTGAGCCAGTCGCGCTTGACGGAGGCCACACCGAAGGCGGTGTTGATGAGCATCGGCCAGACCGAGCAGATGAAGATCACGAACACGCCGCTGACGTTGGAGTCCTTGAGCGTGTACAGCGCAAGCGGCATCCACGCCAGCGGGCTGATCGGCTTGAGCACCTGCACGTAGGGGTCCAGCGCCTTCTGCATCAGCGGCGACATGCCGATCAGGAAGCCCACCGGAATGGCCACCGCCATGGCCAGCAGGAAGCCCAGCGCCACCCGCGCCAGCGAGTAGGCCAGCTGGATGCCGATGCCCTTGTCGTTGGGACCGTTGTCGTAGAAGGGATTGGACAGCTGGTTGACGATGGTGCCGATGACCTCGCCCGGCCCCGGAAAACCGGTCTGCTTGCCGGAGCCGGGGTCCTGCCCCATCATCTTCGCGTACTCGATCTCCTCGGCGGTCATGCCGGCGGTCGGGTCGGCGACACCGCCACCGGTGGTGGCCAGGTGCCAGCCGCCGAGGACGACCAGCAGCATGAGCAGCGAGACGATCGCTGCGCGCAGGTTCAGGCTGATGCTGCTCATCTCAACCCCTTCGGATGGCAAAGCCTTTGAGGTAGGCGTCGGCCTGTGCAGGGTCGAACTCCCTGCCCATGATGTTGTGCTTCATGCTGTTGGACTCGGGCGCCTTGAAGCCCAGTTCGGCCATGCGCTTGCGGGCGTCGGTGGCCAGGAAGACCTGCTCGGCGAGCTGGGCGTAGTTGACATCGCCCTTGACGTAGCCCCAGCGCTTCATCTGGGTGAGCATCCAGATGGCCATGCTGTGCCAGGGGAAGGGCTCGAAGTCGATCCGGTTGGGCTCGTTGCGCACCTTGCCCAGGCCATCGGCGAAGCGGCCCAGCAGCACCTGCTCCAGCACGGTCTGCGGCTGGTTGAGGTAGTTCGGCCCCGCAATCGCCGTGGCCACGTCCTTGCGGTTCTCCATCTTCGAGCAGTGCAGGGTCGAGGTGACGATGGCGCGGAACAGCGCGGCAAAGGTGTTCGGGTTCTTCTCGACGAAACCCCGGGTCGCGGCAAAGGCACAGCAGGGGTGCTTGTCCCACAGCTCGCTGGTCAGCAGGTGGATGAACCCCACGCCGTCGAAGACCGCGCGCTGGTTGAAGGGCTCGGCCACGATGAAGCCGTCGATGTTTTCCGCGCGCAGGTTGGCCACCATGTCCGGCGGCGCCATCACGCGCAGCTGCACGTCGGTGTCCGGGTCCAGGCCGTTCTCGGCCAGGTAGTAGCGCAGCAGGAAGTTGTGCATCGAGTAGTCGAAGGGAATGGCGAACTTCATGCCCTTCCACTGCTTCGGATCGCGCTTGTCCTTGTGCTTGACGTGCAGCGTGATCGCGTTGCCGTTGACGTTCTCGATCGCCGGCATGACCATGGCCGTCGGCTGTGCGCCCAGGCCCAGCGTGATGGCCAGCGGCATGGGCGAGAGCATGTGCGAGGCGTCGAACTCGCCCGCCAGCGTCTTGTCGCGCACGACCGCCCAGCCGGCCGTGCGGTTGAGCTCGACCTTCAGGCCTTCCTTCGCATAGAAGCCCAGCGGATCGGCCGCCACCAGCGGCGTGGCGCAGGTGATGGGCAGGAAGCCGATCTTCAGGTCGGTCTTCTCCAGCGGGCGCCGGTCCTGCGCCAGCGCCTGCATGGCCCCGACGGGAAGAATGCTCGCAATGGCCGCCGCGGCCGTGCGTGCGCCCACCGCCTTGAGAAAGGCCCGGCGCAGGGGTTCCTGCGGAAACAGGGCCTTGACGAGGCTGGCCTGGACGAACTCGGTCGCCAGCACCTCCTGGGCCTCGCTCTCGCTGCGGCGAACGGGCGCCGCGGCCTGTGCCTCGGGCATCCGGCCATGCGCTGCCAGGTGGTCGGCCACGGTGTGGTCGAGGCCGCAATGGCACTTCATCTTCAGGGGACGCTCTGCGTCGTACGGGTCGTAGTAGTCCGTCATGGCACACCTCCGGGCTTGTGGATGCCGTGACCCATGCAATCGACGGGCCAGCCTGGCCCTCCCGGGGCCGGTTGCGATGCGGACCGATGCAGTTCGTGCCCGTTGCGACGATGACCCGTAGGGGCAGCCCTACAAATGCGATGCCCGGCATCCGCCCGTCGGGAAACGACGGCTTGCTCACACGCGCTGCCGGGCCGGCCCCGCAGTCCGTGCGCGCTGCATGCACCAACGCAAGGCGCGCGCGCACCAAATCACGTCTCTGGCGCGTCCCATGAAAAAGGGGCGCCAGGGCGCCCCTCCCGGGTCTGCACGGTGCAACCGTCAGGTCCGGCGGATCGCAAAGCTGTCGAGATAGGCCTCGGGCCTGGCCGGGTCGAACTCCTTGCCCATGATGGTGTGCTTCATGTAGGCCGGCCCGTCCCTGAACTCGATGCCCAGGTCCTTCATGTGCCGGCGCGCCTCGGTGATCAGGAAGACCCGCTCGGCGATCTGGCGGTAGTTCACGTCACCCTTGATGTAACCCCAGCGCTTCATCTGGGTGAGCATCCACACAGCCATGCTCTGCCAGGGCATGGGGTCGAAGTCGGCCCGGTCGGGCACGTTCTGCACCTTGCCCAGGCCGTCGGCGAAACGGCCCGTCAGCACCTGCGCGACCACCGTCTCGGGCTGGTTGAGGTACTGCGC
>SBFS01000028.1 GCA_006227825.1 Burkholderiales bacterium
GTGCCCTGTGACAGCGCCTTGAGTTCCTGTGTCAGGGCATCGGGCCCGAGCATGGCGGCCGGCAGCGCGCCGATACCGCCGGCCGCACACACGGCCAACGCGAGGGCCGAGCCCTGCGAACCGGCCATCGGTGCCTGCAGCAGCAGGTGGTCGATGGGGAGACGATGGCAAAGCGGGTTCATGGGGCGATTGTGCGTTGATCCGCGACGCCCGCGGGTTTTCCCTTGGCTGGCTTGGGTGTTCATTCATTTAACATGTTAAATAAATGAGCGCCCGGAACCCTTTTGTCCACCGCAATCTGCCGCGCCTGCTGCTGGAGGCGCGTGAGGCCGTGATGCAGCACACCCGACCGAGCCTGCGCGAGCACGGCCTGTCGGACCAGCAATGGCGCGTGCTGCGGGTGCTGGGCGAGCACGCGGGCGATCCGGCCGGCGTGGAGACCGGCCGCGTGGCGCGCGAGGCCCTGCTGCTGGGACCCAGCCTCACCGGCGTGCTCAACCGCATGGAGCGTGACGGGCTGATCCGCCGCAACCGCTGCCCACAGGATGCGCGCCGCACGGTGGTGCGCGCCACGGCGGCCGGCCTGGCACTGGTGCACGAGCTCTCCCGGACCATCGAGTCGCACTACCAGTGGATGGAGGCGCAGCTGGGCAGGGAGCGCCTGGCCCAGTTGTATGACCTGCTCGATGGTGTGATTGCGCTGGAGGCACCGGATGGTGTCGAACCCGGCGGAGCCGAAGAATGAAAGCCCCCCGATGAAACCCGATGCCTATCTGCCCCGAGGCACTGTCTACGGCACGTTGCTGAATTTCCGGCGCGAACGGGCGCTTTGGGCGCCACGCATGCACGAGGCGCCCTACAAGGCGCCGCCGACCGCGCCGGTGCTCTACATCAAGACCGCCAACACCTTCACCCACAGCGGGCAGGCCATCGTGCTGCCAGCGGGCACCGGCGAGGTCGAGGTCGCGGCCAGCCTGGGTCTGGTAGCGGGTGAGGCAGGCCGCGTCGTGGGTGCCGTGCTGTTCAACGACCTGGCCATTGCGCATGAGAGCTACTACCGCCCGCCGGTGAAGTTCCGTTGCGTCGATGGTTTTCTGGGGGTGGGCGACACGGTGCGGCCGGTGGATGACCTGTCCGCGCTGGCGTCCCTGCTGCTGGAGTTGCGCGTCAATGGCGTGATGCGCCAGCGCAGCGCGCTGGCCGACCTGGTGCGGGACGCCACCACCCTCTGGGCCGATGTCGGCGCGTTCCAGACGATGCGGGCGGGTGATGTGCTGATGGTCGGCACCGACTGCCTGGACGATGGCACGCGGCCGCGCGTCAAGGAGGGCGATGCGGTCGAGATCACCGCAACCGGGTTCAGTCCGCTGATCAACCACTTTGTGCAGGAGCCGCCCGACGCCGGGCCGCCCCAAGTCGGGCGAGCCCCCCTGGGGGGCAGCGAGCACGCGTCCGCACCGGGCGTGGGGGTCACATCATCATGAAGAGAGCCCGCATTGCCTGGGCCGGCGCGGTCCACGACGCTGTCGAAGCCGATGGCCAGCTCGAACTGCTGACCCCCGCTTTCAAGGGCCGCCGTCTCTGCCTTGACGAGGTGGTCTGGCTGCCGCCGCTGGCGCCGGTGCCGCGTCCGCGCACCGTGCTCGCCCTCGGCCTGAACTACGCAGACCATGCGAAAGAGCTGGCGTTCAAGGCGCCCGAAGAGCCACTGGCCTTCGTCAAGGGCGAGGCTTCCCTGACGGGGCACCAGGCCTACACCGTGCGGCCCGAGGGCGTGAACTTCATGCACTACGAATGCGAGCTGGCGGTGGTGATCGGCAAACCGGCCAAACGCGTGAGTAAGGCCGATGCCCTGCAGCACGTTGCCGGCTACACGGTGGCCAACGACTACGCGATCCGGGACTACCTGGAGAACTGGTACCGGCCCAACCTCAAGGTCAAGAACCGAGACACCTGCACGCCCATCGGCCCCTGGCTGGTGGACGCCGCCGACGTGCATGAACATCCCGGCGGACCCATGAACCTGGCGCTGCGCACCACTGTCAACGGCACCGTCACGCAGCAGGGCAACACCAGCGACATGATCTTCGACGTTGCCACCCTGATCGAGTACTTCAGCGCCTTCATGACGCTCATGCCCGGCGACCTCATCCTCACCGGCACGCCCGACGGCGTGGTCGACTGCCGGCCCGGCGACGTGATCGTCACGGAAATCGAAGGCATCGGCGCCCTCATCAACACGATCACCTCCGAAAGCCACGCATGACGCAACGCATCGACCACCTCATCAATGGCAAGACCGTTGCTGCAAGCGACTACTTCGAGACCGTCAACCCGGCCACGCAGGCTGTGCTGGCCGAGGTCGCCTCGGGCACCGCAGCCGAGGTGAACGCCGCGGTGCAGGCGGCCAGGGACGCTTTCCCGGCATGGGCCGGACTGCCGGCGAGCGAGCGCGCGAAGAAGCTGCGGGCGCTGGGCGACCTGATCGCGAGACACGTGCCCGAGATCGCCAGGACCGAGACCGAGGACACCGGACAGGTGATCGCGCAGACCGGCAAGCAGCTGATCCCGCGTGCGTCGGACAACTTCCACTACTTCGCCGAGATGTGCACCCGCGTCGACGGCCACACCTACCCCACGCCCACACACCTGAACTACACCCTGTTTCACCCGGTGGGCGTGTGTGCGCTGGTCTCGCCGTGGAACGTCCCCTTCATGACCGCCACCTGGAAAGTCGCACCCTGCCTGGCCTTCGGCAACACCGCGGTGCTCAAGATGAGCGAGCTGTCGCCCCTGACCGCCGCGCGGCTGGGCGAGCTGGCGCTGGAGGCCGGCATCCCGGCCGGTGTGCTGAACGTGGTGCACGGCTTTGGCAAGGACGCCGGCGAGCCCCTGTGCGCCCACCCGGACGTGCGCGCCATCAGCTTCACCGGGTCGACGGCCACGGGCAACCGCATCGTCAAGGCCGCGGGCCTGAAGAAGTTCAGCATGGAGCTGGGCGGCAAGAGCCCGTTCGTGGTCTTTGAGGACGCCGACCTGGACCGCGCGCTGGACGCCGCGATCTTCATGATCTTCAGCAACAACGGCGAGCGCTGCACGGCGGGCAGCCGCATCCTGGTCCAGCAGGGCATCTACGCCGACTTCGCCTCGAAGTTCGCCGAACGGGCCAGGAAGATCGTGGTCGGTGACCCGCTGGACGAGAAAACCACCATCGGCCCGATGATCAGCCAGGCGCATCTGGCCAAGGTGCGCAGCTACATCGAGCTGGGGCCGAAGGAGGGTGCGACGATGCTGTGTGGCGGCATCGACCGGCCGTCTCATGCGGCGGATCTGCCGTCGCATGTGCAGGCGGGCAACTACGTCTGGCCGACCGTGTTCGCCGATGTGGACAACCGCATGAGGATCGCGCAGGAGGAGATCTTCGGCCCGGTGGCCTGTCTGATCCCCTTCAAGGACGAAGCGGACGCGATCCGCCTGGCCAATGACATCCAGTACGGGCTGTCGAGTTATGTGTGGACGGAGAACATCGGCAGGGCGCACCGGGTGGCGGCGGCCATTGAGGCCGGCATGTGTTTCGTGAACTCTCAGAACGTGCGGGACCTGCGGCAGCCGTTCGGTGGCACCAAGGCGTCGGGAACCGGGCGCGAGGGCGGGACCTGGAGTTACGAAGTGTTCCTGGAGCCCAAGAACGTGGCGCTGTCTCTCGGGTCGCATCACATTCCTCGTTGGGGTGTGTGACATGCTTTCCTGTCTTTCGCTCGTGGGTGTGGGCGGGCTCGGCGAGTCTGGCTACCCGGCTCCGCTCATGTCCCCCGAAACGGGCTGCGCCCGTTTCTCCTCCTTTACTTCGCTGCGCCGGGTAGCCAGACTCGCCAAGCCGGAAGTGATGCTGGCACTCAACGGCTTGAGCGCCGATTCGCAACGAGAGAAGGCGAGGTGGGTGGTGTGCCGCAGCGAAGTAAAGGAGGAGGTCTGCGCGCAGCGCAGACCGGGGGACATGAGCGGAGGTACACCACCCACCTCGCCTTCCACCACAACAGTCAGCCGATAGACCACGGGAGACAGAAGCAATGGGCAAAGTAGCACTGGTCGGCAAGATCACCCATGTCCCCTCGATGTACCTCAGCGAACTCGACGGCCCCCGCAAAGGCACCCGCCAGGACGC
>SBFS01000025.1 GCA_006227825.1 Burkholderiales bacterium
GCGGTCCCGGCGGCACCGCAGGTGGGCGATGCCTGCGGCACCATGACGGTCAACCACCTCGGGCAGACCACACCCAACCTGGGGACCGACGGCCGGCCCTGCTGGTAAGCCCGTCGTTCCAGGCCTTGGGCGCCCCGTCCCCATCGCGGGGGATGCGGTTCATGGGTCTTCGGCCTAGCATGCCGTCCCGAAAGGGAGGAAGAAGGCATGCCGACAGGTCATGGTGGGGGGCTGCGCCAGCGCGGCCTGACCCTGGTCGAGACGTTCGTGGTTCTGGGCATTCTGGCCATCACGCTGGGGCTGGCGCTGCCGGCGATGCGCCAGTGGGTCGACGGGGTGCGCATGGGCACCCTGGCCAGGGCGTTTCATTCGGACCTGCAACTCACCCGCACCGAGGCCATCCGCCGCGGACAGCGCGTGGTCCTGTGCACCGCCGCCGGTGTGCAGTCTTGTTCGAGCCAGCCGGGCTGGCACCAGGGCTGGCTGATGTTCGTCGACAGCAACAACAACGCCTGGCTCGACAGCGGTGAACCGGTGCTGCGCCACCACGGGCCGGTGCCGGCGGGCTGGAGCCTGTGGGGCAACCAGCCGGTGGCGCGCTATGTCTCCTACGGTCCGCTCGGTGAGACGCGCCGGGTCAGCGGTGCCTTCCAGGCCGGGTCGGTGTATGTCTGCCGGGACGGTGGTGCTGCAGCCGGTGCACCGCTGCCACGCCGGGTGGCCATCGCCAGCACGGGCCGGCCACGCACCCTCCCCCAGCACGACCACAGCGTGTGCCCCTGAGCCGGGCCGCCGCGCTGGCCGGCCCACCGGCTGGCGCCCAGCGTCAGGAGGGTTACTTGCGCACCTCGTCCACCAGCGCCCTGAACTCGTCGATGTCCTCGAAGCTGCGGTAGACGCTGGCAAAGCGGATGTAGGCCACCTTGTCCATCTTCTTGAGCTCGCGCATCACCATTTCGCCCAGCTTGGTCGAGGCCACCTCCCGGCTGCCCAGGTTCAGGAGCTTTTCCTCGATGCGCTCGATGGCGGCGTCGACCTGCTCGGTGCTGACCGGGCGCTTGCGCAGGGCCAGGGTGAACGAGGCCCTCAGCTTCCCCGGCACATAGTCCACGCGCCTGCCGTCCTTCTTGACCACCGCCGGAAAGCTCACTTCCGGCCGCTCGTAGGTGGTGAAGCGCTTCTCGCAGTGCCCGCACTGGCGGCGGCGGCGGACGAAGTCCGCCTCTTCAGAGACCCGGGTCTCGACGACCTGGGTCTCCAGATGACCGCAGAAGGGGCATTTCATCGGGCCAGCCCGAGGGAATCCGGCGCCGGGCCGCCCCAAGCCGGATTCGCGCCCCCTTGGGGGGCAGCGACCCGCGCAGCGGCGGAGCGTGGGGGCATCATTTGTAGACGGGAAAACGGGCCGTCAGCGCGTTGACCTTGGCGCGCACCGCCTCGATGTTCGCCGGGTCGCGCGGGTTGTCCAGCACGTCGGCGATCAGGTGGGCCGTCAGGCGGGCTTCCTCGTCCTTGAAGCCGCGCGTGGTCATGGCCGGGGTGCCGATGCGCACGCCGCTGGTGACCATCGGCTTCTCCGGGTCGTTCGGAATGGCGTTCTTGTTGATGGTCATGTGGGCGCTGCCCAGCACGGCCTCGGCTTCCTTGCCGGTGATGCCCTTGGCACGCAGGTCGACCAGCATCACATGGCTCTCGGTGCGTCCGGACACGATGCGCAGGCCGCGCTCGGTCAGCGTCTGGGCCACGATCTGTGCGTTCCTGACCACCTGCTGCTGGTAGGTCTTGAAGCCGGGCGACAGCGCTTCCTTGAAGGCCACCGCCTTGGCGGCGATGACATGCATCAGCGGGCCGCCCTGCAGGCCGGGGAAGATGGCGCTGTTGATGGCTTTCTCGTGCTCGGCCTTCATGAGGATGATGCCGCCGCGCGGGCCGCGCAGGCTCTTGTGGGTGGTCGAGGTCACGACGTCGGCGAACGGCACCGGGTTGGGGTAGACGCCCGCGGCGATCAGGCCGGCGTAGTGGGCCATGTCGACCATGAAGATGGCGCCGACTTCCTTGGCGATCTTCGCGAAGCGCTCGAAGTCGATGCGCAGGCTGTAGGCCGACGCGCCGGCGATGATCAGCCGGGGCCTGGTTTCGCGAGCCTTGGCCTCCATGGCGTCATAGTCGATCTCTTCCTTGGCGTTCAGTCCGTAGGAGACGACGTTGAACCACTTGCCCGACATGTTCAGCGGCATGCCGTGGGTCAGGTGGCCGCCTTCGGCCAGGCTCATGCCCATGATGGTGTCACCGGGCTTGAGGAAGGCCAGGAACACGGCCTCGTTGGCTGAGGCGCCGCAGTGCGGCTGCACGTTGGCGGCATCGGCACCGAAGAGCTGCCTGACGCGGTCGATGGCCAACTGCTCGGCCACATCCACATTCTCGCAACCGCCGTAGTAGCGCTTGCCCGGGTAGCCCTCGGCGTACTTGTTGGTCAGCTGGGTGCCCTGGGCGGCCATCACGGCCGGGCTGGCGTAGTTCTCGCTGGCGATCAGCTCGATGTGGTGTTCCTGGCGGGCGTTCTCCGCCTGGATGGCGGCCCACAGCTCGGGGTCGGTTTGCTCGATGAGGATGTTGCGGTCGTACATGGTCGGCAGTGGTCGGTGGAGTGAACCCCGCCACCCGCAGGAGGGTGGGCGGATGCTGCCCAGGCGAACGGCTGGTCGCCCGCGCAGGCGGGCGGCGCACTCCCCCGTGGTTGTCCGGGTGACCGACCAGAGGGCGGTGTGCCGGGGTCCACGTCGGTGGGGTTGGTGGCCGGCTTGACCGCCGGCCGACCACACCTATCGCCAGTCGTGCGCGATCGGATTCTAAGGCAAGAGCACGGGTGCAGGCCCGGGCAGGGCCCTGCACCTGCCGGGGGTCAGGAGGGCAGACCCGGGGCGTTGCCGCCGGTCGACCCCGGCAGGGCAGGAGGCTGCCCGGGGGGCGGAATCTGCACCACGTCGGTGGCCGGTTCCTGCGGCTCTTCCTTGACCACGGGTGCGATCACCGGGATGGTCCAGGTGGGCTCCACATGGCGCGGGGCCGGCCGCCCCATGGCCACATGCTGCAGCCGGGTGTGTTCGGCCATCACCTTGTTGATGTAGTCGGCGCCGTCGGTGGTGACCGCGCCCACGTACAGGCGCAGGCCGCCTTCGATCGAGCCGGCGCGGCGGATGCAGTCCTGGAGGACCTGCACACCCACCCGCAGGTTGGCCAGCGGGTCGAAGGCTGCCAGCTGGCCGCCGAAGTCCTCGTACTTCTCCGTGTGCACGCGGGTGAGGACCTGCATGAGGCCCTGGGCGCCGACCGGGCTCTGGGCGAACGGGTTGAAGCGCGATTCGATGGCCATGACCGCCAGGATCAGCGTCGGGTCGATGCGCACCTGCTCACCCAGGCGGAATGCCTCGGCCACCAGCACGCTCAGGGGCTCGGGGGCCACACGGTACTTGCGGCTGAGCCAGAAGGCCACCTTGGCCTGCTGCTCGGGCAGCGCATGCGGCAGACCCGCGGTGGCGCGTTCGGCAGCGGTGGGGTCGACAGGGATGACTTCCTCTTCCTGTTCGACGCTCACCGCCTGGCGGGCCAGCAGCCAGTCGAGCAGTTGCTGCTCTGCGTTCTGGCGCAGGTCGCCGCGGGCGGCCAGCACGACCAGGCCCAGGGCCAGGGCGATGCCCAGCAGGGCCATGCCGTTGTGGGTGATCACGTACAGGCCGCGGGTCACATCGGCCGCGGCGGTGGCCAGGCCCGAGCGCAGGCGGGCCAGGGGACCGGGGTGGCGGGTGTGTTGGTTCGCTGTCATGTCGTCGCTCCTTTGGGTCGGTCCGATGCTTGAAACCGGACTGGCTCTGAGAGGTTCGCTATCCCTGGGACTCCCGAAGGGGAGGGCAGGGACTCAGCCGTTCTCGGCAGCGATTCAGGGTTTACCCGGAGTCCGGAGCCGGGTTGCCGCGGATTATCGAAGGCGACTTAATAAGAAGTCAAGTTTGAAATCAGAATTTTCATAACTTCAAGATATTTGTATTGCCTGGCACCGTGCCAGCTTCATCTTCGCTAGCAGGACCCGATGCAGATTCGCGGGGCGCTGCACGTCGGGTCCGTGGTGCAAGGCG
>SBFS01000129.1 GCA_006227825.1 Burkholderiales bacterium
GAAGTGGGCAAGGAAAACACCACCATCATCGACGGCGCCGGCGCTGCCGCTGACATCGAAGCCCGCGTCAAGCAGATCCGCGTGCAGATCGAGGAAGCCACCAGCGACTACGACCGCGAGAAGCTGCAGGAGCGCGTGGCCAAGCTGGCCGGCGGCGTGGCCGTCATCAAGGTCGGTGCCGCCACCGAAGTCGAGATGAAGGAAAAGAAGGCCCGCGTGGAAGACGCCCTGCACGCCACCCGCGCTGCGGTGGAAGAAGGCATCGTCGCCGGTGGTGGCGTGGCCCTGCTGCGCGCCAAGCAATCCGCTGGCGAGATCAAGGGTGACAACCCCGACCAGGACGCCGGCATCAAGCTGGTGCTCAAGGCCATCGAAGCCCCGCTGCGCGAGATCGTGGCCAACGCCGGTGGCGAGCCGTCGGTCGTGATCAACAAGGTGCTGGAAGGCAAGGGCAACTACGGCTTCAACGCCTCCAACGACACCTACGGCGACATGATCGAGATGGGCATCCTGGACCCGACCAAGGTGACCCGCACCGCCCTGCAGAACGCCGCTTCGGTGGCTTCGCTGATGCTGACGACCGAAGCCATGGTCGCCGAGGCACCGAAGGACGACGCGCCGGCCATGCCGGGTGGCGGCATGGGTGGCATGGGCGACATGGGCGGCATGGGCATGTAATTGCTCCTTGCCTGAGGGCGCATGGCGGCGTTGCAACCGCTTGCCGTGGCTCTGCCACTGCTCTGCGCGGCTGCGCCCTGCCCTGCACCCTCATGCTGCGTCGGCTTGCACCCAGGCAGTGAGACGTCTCCCAAACAGAAACCCCGCGAAGCGATTCGCGGGGTTTTTTTCTGCGGGACCGCAGGCAATCGGATCGCGCCGCAGCGAGCGGCTTTCTGGTCAAAATGCGGGCATGCGACAGCCAGCATCCCATCCCTGGGCGCACGCCCCCGAAGACCTGGAACTGCCTTGCGTGCACACTGCGCTTCCAGGCCCGAACAGCCAGGCCCTTTTCGAGCGGCATGACCGCAACGCGACCGGCAGCAACGCCGATCACGAGGTCTACCCGCTCGTGCAGACGTCGCGCCGTGGCCACCTGATCGTGGACGCCGACGGCAACACCTTCGCCGATCACCTGTCGGCCTGGGGCGCATCGCCGTTCGGCCCCACCCCGGCCCCGGTCAAGGCCGCCATGGACGAGGCCTGGGCACGGCACGGCATGCAGATCAGTGGCTGGATGCCCAACACGGCCGCCTACGCGCTCGTGGACCGGCTGGCGCACATCGCGCCCGGACGGCTGAGCCGGGTGGAGTATTCGGTCTCGGGCACCCTTGCGGTCGAAGGGGCTGTCAAGTTCATGCGTGAGGCCCGCGGGCGCCCGCTGATCATCACCTTCGGTGGCCAGTACCACGGTGAATCCACCTACATGAGCGCGGGCGCCTCGAGCGATCTGTCCAACGTGTCCTCCGGTCGCACCCAGTATGTGGCCGGTCTGGTCATGGTGCCCTACCCCAACCGTTTCCGCTCCCCCTTCCGCAAGGGGCCTGGCCCCTTCGACGACACCGAGGTCCTCGATTACCTCGACTACCTGCTGGTGCAGCAGATCCATCCTGGCCAGGTGGCCGGCGTCCTGATCGAACCGGTGCTGGGGGAAGGTGGCATCCACGCGCCATCGCAGGCGTTCTGGGACCGTCTGGGCCAGATGTGCCGGCGCTGGGGGTGGCTGCTGTGCCTGGACGAGGTTCAGACCTGCATGGGTCGTACCGGCGAGATGTTCGCGATGCAGCGCTGGCAGGGTATCGATCCTGATCTGCTGTTGCTGGGCAAGGCCTTTGCAGCCGGCGGCCAGCCGATCGCCGCCATCCTGGGTACCGATGACGTGATGAAGGACTCCGAATTGCACCTGGGCAGCACCTACGGATTCGCTCCTGCAGCCTGTGCCGGGGCCCTGGCCGGCATCGACCTGATCGCCAACGGCGGCGTGCTGGAAAACGCGCGGCTGCTGGAGGCCGTGTTTCTCGAGGAGATGAGGCCGCTGATCGGACGCTTCGAGCAGGTGGGCGACGTCCGGGCGGCGGGCGCCATGGCCGCCATCGAGTTCGTGCGCAGCAGGCACAGTCACGAACCCGCGCCCGCCTTCCAGTTCGCGGTGCATCAGGCAGCGTTGCGGCAAGGCGTGTTGTGCATCTCGCAGCGGGGCAAGTGGCACCTTCGGCTGCAGCCGGCCCTGACCATGCCCGAAGCGGTGTTTCGCGACAGTTGCCGCCGCCTGCAGGCCGCCATTGCCGGGGTGGCCGACAGCCCGCCGGTCGAAGCCGAGTCGGTTCAACTGGCCGCCGCCCAGGCGAGCCGCTAGGCATCGGGCTCATGTCCGGCTCCGACAGCGTCCTGCGGACGGTTCAGGCCCACAACGAGGCCTGGGGCCAGGGCGACATCGAGGGCGTGCTGGCGCTGCACCACCCGGACATGGTCTTTCACGACCACGCTGCGGGCGAATCCTACGAGGGCGAGACCCTGCGGGCCCATGTCGGGTCGGTGATCAGGCGCTCATCGCTGCACACGCTGGTCTATCTGGATCGGCCCCGGGTCGACGGGGACACGGTGTTCCTGCGCTATCGCGAGACCGTGCGTGCGCCGGCGGGTGACGAGTGGCTCAGTTTCTCGGCATGCGACAGCGTCAGGGTGCAGGACGGGCTCATCATCGAGATCCATGAATATGCCATCCTCCAGCAAGCGGCCTGCGGCCAGCCGGCGAACCCCGACCGTGACGAGGCTCGCCGGATCGGGCTGTCACCGCGCGCCATGGGCTTCCTGTTGCGGGATCTGCAGGCCTACTTCGACCTGGGTCAGGCCTACCTCCAGCCGGGCCTGAGCCTCCAGCAGGTGTCCGCCGCCACCGGGTACACACGCAACCAGATCTCGTATGCCCTCAATCACGCACTGCGCCAGAGCTTCTACCGCTACCTCGGTGGGGCCAGGGTTCGCCACGCGCTGGAGCACCGCGAGCTGTACCTGCAACACGGCATGGAAGAGCTGGCGCGCGATCTGGGCTTCCGGTCGGTCTCGGGTCTGTACCGCAGCTTCCGGGAAGTGACGGGCATGACCCCTCGCCAGTGGCAGGAGAAGCCCAATCCCGGGCCCGTGCGGGTCAGGCCGACTGCATCAGTGCCTCGAGCTTGAGGGTATCGGCCACGAATGCCCTGATGCCCTCGGCCAGCTTCTCGGTGGCCATGGCGTCCTCGTTGAGGGCGAAGCGGAAGGCGGCCTCGTCGTAGGACACGAAGGGCTCGTCGCCCGCCTTGGCCGCCCGGGGGTCGAGCGCGCGCTCCAGCGGCGCCTCGGTGGCCGCCAGCTGCGCCAGCAGCTCCGGACTGATGGTCAGCAGGTCGCAGCCGGCCAGCGCGGTGATCTGGCCCACGTTGCGGAAGCTCGCACCCATCACCTCGGTCGCGATGTCGAACTTCTTGTAGAAGCCAAAAATGCGCCGCACCGACTGCACCCCGGGATCGTTCGCCCCGGCCATGGCCGCCTCGTCCCAGGAGGCGCCAGCCTGCTTCTTGTACCAGTCGTAGATGCGGCCGACGAAGGGCGAGATCAGCTGCACCCTGGCCTGGCCGCAGGCCACGGCCTGGCAGAAGGAAAACAGCAGGGTCAGGTTGGTGTGGATGCCCTCGCGCTCGAGCCGGGCCGCGGCCTGTATGCCCTCCCAGGTGGACGCGACCTTGATCAGGACGCGGTCCACGTGCACGCCTTCGCCCTGGTAGAGGTCGATGATGCGCCGGGCCCGGGTCACGGTGGCCTCGGTGTCGAAGCTCAGGCGCGCATCCACCTCGGTCGACACGCGGCCGGGGATGAGTTCCAGGATCTCGCAACCGAAACGCACCAGCAGGCGGTTCATGGTCTCGTCCAGTCCCTGGCTGCCGTAGCGCTGAACGGTTTCCCTGAGCAGGTGGGCGTACTCGGGCTTCTGCACCGCCTTGAGAATCAGCGAGGGATTGGTGGTGGCGTCGCGCGGGGCATAGGCCGCGATCTGGCGGAAGTCACCGGTGTCGGCCACCACGGTGGTGTGCTGTTTGAGGGCTTCGAGCTGGTTCATGCCGTGATTATCGGGCGAGCGGGTTTCT
>SBFS01000229.1 GCA_006227825.1 Burkholderiales bacterium
GAGCTCATGCACCTGCTGATGGCCTGGGAATACCTGGGCGACACCCGGCGCCAGGCCTTCGAGGATGCGGCCAACCGGTATGTGGACTTCTACCTGAGGCACATGAATCTCGAAGAGACGGTGATCCTGCCGGAGGCCGAGAAATGCCTGACCGAGGCCGACTGGCATGCACTCAACGCGGCCTTCGCGACCAACCAGGACCCGCTCAACGCACGCGTTCCGCGCGATCCGCAGTTCGACCGCCTGTTCACCCGCATCGTGATGAAGGCGCCGGCCCCGGTCGGTCTGGGCCAGGACTGAGTGCCGGGTCGCCGCCGGTCGCCCCGGCGGTATGACAATCCGTTGCAAGGGTTCCCCATCCGCGGGTTTTTTGGAATACTTAGGGCTTCATTCGCCGATGAAACCCGGGTGTCCCATGAGCCAGTCCGTCCAGCACCTGCCCCCGAACGAAACCGGTGACCTGCCGGTGTCGCTGCGTGCCCTCATGCAGCAGCTCGGTCGCGCCGCCGGTGTGCCCGGACAACAGGGGGCCACCCGGTTCTTCGACGCGCTGCGCGCGATCTGCCTGACGGTGGATCCGTCCCTGCTCTGGCAGGGCGGCCGGGCCGACCTGGCCGGGTTTCTCGCGGCCCTGAGCAGCATCGAGGACCGCGTCCGCGGCGGCAGCCTGGACGAAGCATCCTCCCTGGACGCCCTCATGGCGGTGCTGGCGGTGCACGGCTTCCTCTCGCCGGCGGCGCGACCGGTGCTCAGCGACCGGCTCTCGCGCTCCCTGGCCTCCTACCGGCCGCAGTTCCAGCCCGAAGCGCCGGCCGATGCCTCGCCGGTGGTCGACTGGAATGCCCTGGGAGTCCGTCTGATGAGGCCTGCCAGCGACCGGCCCGGGCAGGCGCCCGACGACGGCGAGACGGGCTGGGAGGCTTTCCCGCCGGTCCATCCGCAGGGGCAGACCCTGCACTGATGGGCGCGCTTCGGGCCCGCCGGGCCGGCTGGGTCTGGCCGCGCGCGTCCAAATGGACCTGTCGACAGGGTGAAACCGGGCGTATCTTCGGCACCAATCCCGATTTCCATCCGCTTCGGCACGTCCTGTCATGGCCCTCGGTCAATTCGCCTACGCCAACCACGGCACCCGTTTCCTGGCCTGCGCGCCACTGTCCGACCAGCCCTTCGCGGTGGCGGGTGTGCCCTACGACGGGGTCGTGACCAACCGGCCCGGCGCCCGTTTCGGTCCGCAGGCCATCCGGGGTGCCAGCCTCATGCTGTGCGACGGCATCCACCCGCTGTTCGATGTCTCGCCGCTGGAGCACCTGGGCGATGGGCTGGACATGCGCCTGCCCAATGCCTCGCCCCTGGACGAGGTGCGTCGCCACATCGAGGCCCAGGCGGCCGAGCTGATGGCCCGGCACCATTGTGTCTTCCTCGGGGGAGACCATTCGGTGACGCTGTCGCTGCTGCGGGCGGCCCATGCCCGCCACGGCGGCCAACCGCTGGCCCTGGTGCATTTCGATGCCCACTGCGACACCTGGACCGACCACTTCGGCGAGCCGTCCGGTCACGGCACCTGGACCTACGAGGCCCTGCAGGAGGGCCTGGCCAGCGCCGCCCACACGGTGCAGATCGGCATACGCTCCAGCGGCGTGCGCGCGGCGCGGGAGTATGTGGCCGACCAGGGCGGACAGATTTTCACCGCGCGCGCCCTGCGCGGCCTGGATGGCGCGGGCCTGCAGCCGGTCATCGCAGCCATCCGCGAGCGCATCGGCCAGCGGCCCTGCTACCTCAGCCTGGACATCGACTGCCTGGACCCGGCCTTCGCACCCGGCACCGGCACGCCCGAACCCGGCGGCATGACCAGTTCACAGGTGCTCACGCTGCTCGAGGAGCTGGCGGACCTGAACTGGATCGGCATGGACTGTGTCGAGGTGGCGCCGGCCTACGACCACGCCGAGCTGACCGCCAACGCGGCCGCCACCTTTGTCTGGACCTACCTGTGCGGCCAGGTGGCGCGCCGCCTGGGACGACTGACGGAGGTGTGATCATGGCCAACGGTTCCCTGATCGGCTCGGACACGCAGCTCAACCGCCGCAGCTACTACGAGGCCAGCGCGCACCGGCCGGCGCCCTTTGCCCCCCTGCAGGGCGCGCAGACCGCCGACGTGCTGGTTGTCGGTGGCGGCTTTGCCGGACTCAGCGCGGCGCTGGAGCTGGCGCAGCGGGGCTATTCGGTGGTGCTGCTCGAGGCCGACCGCATCGGCTCCGGCGCCTCGGGCCGCAACGGCGGCCAGGCCATTGTCGGTTTTGCCAGCGGGCAGGAGCCGTTCGAGCAGCAGCTCGGGGCCGCCGACGCGCGGCGGGCCTGGGACATGTCGCTCGAGGGCCTGGACCTGATCGAGCAGCGCATCGCGCGCCACGGCATCGATTGCGACTGGGTGCGCGGCTACCTCTATGTGGCCGACAGTGCGCGCAAGGTGCGCGCGCTGCGCGAGGAGATCGATGGCCTGCAGGCGCTGGGCATCGCCTGCGACTGGGCCGAGGGCCGGGATGTGCCGCGCCTGATCGACAGCCCGCGCTACGGGGCGGCGGCCTACGAATCGCGTTCGGGCCACCTGCACCCGCTCAAGTACGCGCTCGGCCTGGCCGAGGCGGCACGCGCCGCCGGGGTGCGCATCTTCGAGCAGTCGCCGGTGACCGCACTCGCGCGCGGTGCCACCCTCGTGGCCAGAACCGCCTCGGGCGAGGTGAGGGCCCGCTTCGGCGTGCTGGCTGGCAACTGCATGCTGCCGGAATACGGGCCGGGGGTCGCGCCCGAGATCGCCCCGCGCATCATGCCGGTCGGCACCTACATCCTCGGCACCGCACCGCTGGACCCGGCCCTGTGCCGCCGGCTGATCCCGTCCAACGCGGCAGCCTGCGACAACAACTTCGTGCTCGACTATTTCCGCTTCAGCGCCGACCACCGCATGCTGTTTGGCGGGCGCGTGAGCTACACCACACGCACCCCGGCGCGGCTGGAGGCGGTCATGCGCGAGCGCATGGGCCAGGTGTTTCCCGGGCTGGCCCATGTGCCGGTGGAGTACCTGTGGGGCGGCTTTGTCGACATCAGCATGAACCGCTCGCCCGACTTTGGCCGCCTGGGCGACAACCTCTACTACCTGCAGGGCTTCAGCGGCCATGGCGTGGCCCTGACCGGCCTGGCCGGTCGGCTGGTGGCCGAGGCGGTGGCCGGCCAGGCCGAACGCTTCGACCTGTTTGCCCGCCTGCAGCACCACCGCTTCCCGGGCGGTCCGCTGCTGCGCACGCCCAGCCTGGCCCTGGGCATGTGGTGGTACCGGATGCGGGAAGCGCTGGCTGGCTGACCCGGACCGTCAGCCCAGCGCCTGGCGCACGGCGCCGGTGATGGCCGGACCCCAGCGTTCGATGCCGGCCAGCGGCGCGTAGCCATAGCCGATGACCAGCCCGCGCAGGTCCTGCCGGGCCAGCGCGTAGGCCGAGAGCGGGCGCACGGTCAGGCCCAGTTGGGCCAGCTGGCGTGCCAGGGCGCGGTCGTCCACCGAGGCGGGCAGGCGCAGGCACAGGTGCAGGCCCTGCTCGGCGCCGCTGATGAACGGACCCGGGCCGCCGGGTTCGCCCAGCACCGGCTGCAGAGCCTGCAGCAGGCAGCGCCGCCGCTCGGCGTAGCCCTGGCGGGCCTTGCGCAGGGCGCTGGCGAAATGCCCCATCTCGATGAATTCGGCCAGCGCCGCCTGTGTCGGCATCTGCCCGGGACGGTTCAGGTCGTAGTGCGCCTGCCGGAACGCGGCCGCCAGCGGCCGTGGCACCACCAGGTAGCCCAGCTTGAGGCCCGGAAACAGCACCTTCGAGAAGGTGCCCATGTAGAGCACCCGGCCGTCCGGGTCCAGCCCCTGCAGCGAAGACAGGGGCGGCCCGCTGAAGCGGTACTCGCTGTCGTAGTCGTCCTCCAGAACCCAGGCGCCATGGGCGCGGGCTGTGGCCAGCAGGCGGTGCCTCCGCGTCAGAGACATGACGGCGCCGGTCGGGTACTGGTGCGAGGGTGTGACGTAGATCAGGCGCGGCGGCTGTGCATCGTCGTCCGGTCCGGCACAGATGCCCTCGTCGTC
>SBFS01000192.1 GCA_006227825.1 Burkholderiales bacterium
GGTGGCGCAGCCGGACACTTCATTGCAACCGCTGTGCCAGGGCGGCACGGGTTCAGCTCAGTGCGCGCAAGCCCTTGATTTCGCTGGATTCATGGCGAGATCGCGCAAGAAAAGCGCCGCGTGTCCAGTCACGCCTGCCCGACATTGGGTCGACACAATGTCGACATATTGGCTGGTGGGCGCGGTGAACATGCCAGGCTCAGGCGGGTGAGTAACGGGAAGACCATGCCGCCCCGTTGCGACCAGGAGAGGGTGGTCCATGGGGTGACCTGGATGGATCAAATGCGGCGCGAGAGGCCATTCGGATCGCGAGCGCCATGGGTCAACCCAGGGCCTGGGTGACCAGTTACCTTGCAGTAACCCGCCCGAAAGAAGAATGGCGTGGCGATTGACGGATGTGCCGGTCGCGACTCCCTCAACCTCACCAAGGCTCCCACCATGTCCATTCCACTCAAGACACTCATCTGCGCCTCGTTGGCCGGCGTTTCCATGACGGCTTCCCTGTCGGTGGCCGCCGAGGACAGGCCCGGCCTGTACCTCAGCGCCTACGGAGGCAGCAGCTCGCTGGCCTCAGCCAGCCTGACGGAATCGCGCACGTCCTTGCCCACATTGACCGGCACAGCCGCTTTCGGCAGCGGCATCGGTCTGGGCGGAGCCTTCGGTTATCGCTATGGCAACGGTTGGGCGGCTGAGCTGGCCTGGGACTACCGCAGCCATGACGTCAAGCGCATCGGTGGCACACCCGTCACCGGTGATTTCGCCTCCACGACGGCCTTCCTCAACGGCTACTACCGTTTCCAGAAGGTGGGCATGGTGCGTCCGTTTGTCGGCGCCGGGCTGGGCTATGTCACCGAGATGGACATGGACGTCAGCCGCGACGGATCAGAGCAGGAATACTCGCGCCGGGGCGGCCTGGCCGTTCAGGCCATCGTGGGTGGCGAAGTGGATCTGAACGATCGCTGGAGCCTGAGTGCCGACCTGCGCTGGAGCAAGATGGAAAGCGGGTCTTTCAAGTCGACCAATGCGGGCGCCACTCTGAGCGGGAAACCGAAATACCAGCCCACATCGGTCAATCTGGGTGTGACCTACCGGTTCTAGGTGGCACACTGTGCGGTATGCCCCGTGTATTGATCGTCGAAGACCATCCACGCATGGCGCTGGCCGTGGTGGCGGCCTTGCAGGCGCAGGGTATCGCATGTGACACGGTGAACACCCTCGGGCATGCTGTCGCATTTCTGGAAACCACACGTTACGACGCGTTGATTCTGGATCGGGGTTTGCCTGACGGCGACGGGCTTTCGTTGCTGGCGCAGTTGCGCGCCCTCCGGCAGTCCACGCCCTGCATGATCCTGACGGCTCGCGACGCGCTGGGCGACCGCGTGAGCGGACTTGAAAACGGAGCCGACGACTACCTGACCAAGCCGTTCGAGATGGCGGAGCTGGTGGCCCGGACCAAAGCCCTGATGCGACGCAACCAGCCATGGGCACCGGATGAAACCTGCTTTGCTGATCTCAGGGTTTCTCCGCAATCGAGTACGCTCTTCGTGGGCCCTTCTTCCATCACCTTGTCGCCTAGCGAGTTGCAGGTCCTCCTGACGTTGATCCGCAATGCGGGCCAGGTCGTGCGCCGCGGTGCGCTGGAGTCGGCCGCCTGGGGTGCGTTCTCCGACATCACGCCAAAAGCACTTGATGTCGCCATCCACCGCCTGCGCGGCAAGCTGGCGGTGCTGCAATCCGGTGTATCGATTGTCAATACGAAGGGCGTGGGCTATGCACTGGCGGTTTCTCAAGACACCTAGCCTTGCCCTGCGCCTGACCTTGGTGTTTTCGCTGGCGATCGCCATTGTGGCGGTCTTGTACCTGTCGGTTCAGGCAGTGCTTGCACACCGGTTTGGCGACTTCATCACCCAGCAAAGCCTGATGGGGCAGACCCACGACATCGCCGATGCGATCGAAATCGACGGCAACGGCCTCCTGTCCGTGCGGCTGCATGGACAGGACGTCGAGAGCTTCGATGCATTCTTTGCCAACCTCAAGTACCGCGTGGTCTCCGGCGATGGAGAGGTGCTCGCGACCTCGGACGGCGACTTCAGCAGCTTGCTGCCGGGCGTGCCCCCCAGCCAGCAGGATGGGCTCTATCTGCGCACGGAGATCAGCGGCGCACTCTTTCACGTCGCCGCCGTGCGCCATCGCATCCAAGGCAGGGACTACTGGGTTCAGGTGGGTCGCAGCGACCGCTTTGCCCAACTGGCCCAGGAGGCCATCGTGCCGGCGATGGCAGAAGCCGTGGGCATCATGGCTGCCCTGGCGATCGGTGTGCTGGCCGTGCTGAGTTACTGGGGTGTGCGCAGTGTTCTGCAACCGATCCGTCTGGCCAGCCAGGCGGCGCGCACGGTGGGGCAGAACAACCTGTCGGCCAGGATTCCGGTGGATCCTTTGCCTTCGGAAATCCGCCCCCTGGTTGTCGCGTTCAACGATGTGTTGACGCGCCTGGAGGTCGCCTTCAACGCCCAGCAGCGGTTTTTTGCCAACGCGGCCCATGAGCTCAAGACGCCCATCGCCCTGCTGCGTGGCCAGCTGGAGGCGCAGGGCGACCGTCTGGCCCCCCAGACGTTGGACGACGTCGACTCCCTCGGAAGGACCGTGAACCAGCTGCTGCATGTCGCCGAGGTCGCGGGCGGACGTCAACTGAAGAAGCACCCCGTATCGCTGGACGAGGTGACTCGACAAGTGAGCGGATTCCTGTCCTGGCGTGCGCAGAAAGCCGAAGTCAGCTTGCAGATCGTGCGGGAGTCGCCTGATCTTCAGGTGATGGCCGATGCAGGCGAGCTGTTTGTCCTGCTGAAGAACCTGGTCGAGAACGCCGTGGACCATTCGCCCAGGGGGGGCACTGTCCGCATCACCCTCACCCGCGGAAGTGTCTGCGTCGAGGATCAGGGAAGAGGCGTCCCGGAAAACCAGCGCAGCCAAGTGTTCGAGCGGTTCTGGAGGGCTGCGGACAACACGAAGCCCGGCTCTGGTCTGGGGCTGTCCATCTGCATGGAAGTGGCACGCGCCCACGCTTGGCGTTTGGAGTGCATGCCGTCGGCATTCGGTGGCGCGCTCTTTGAGGTGTGCTTTGAACCAGCTCCGCTGGAATGCTGCCTTTAGATCCGGCGCGAGGTACCAGAAGATCGGTAGCGTCGTTGCACTCACTGCATGCTGCGGTCTTTCCCGCGCCTGCTCTCTTGTTGAAAGGCTGATCGGGCGGTGCAAACGGGATACCCGTTCCGGAGCGGCCACTGCCGGCCTTGGCTGCTTGTGAACGGCCGCTCACTGCGCCGCCGGCACCACCCGCAACACCCGCCCCTTCTCGTTGTCCGTCAGCAGGTACACCGCGCCGTCCGGCCCCATCCGCACATCCCGGATGCGTTCGCCCAGTTCCTTGAACAGCACCTCCTGCGTGCCGGGTGTGCCGTCGCTGCTGCCGTTGCCCGTGATGGGCACGCGGCGCACGCTGCGTTCGGCCAGGGCGGCCACCAGCAGGCTGCCGCGCCAGGCGGGGAACAGTGGCCCGTCATACCACGCCATACCCGCCGGGGCGATGGAGGGGGTCCACTCCGTCAGCGGTGGGGTGATGCCGGGCAGGTTGCGGTAGGGGGTGATGCGGGCAAAGGTGTAGTCCACGCCGCCGGTGGTGACGGGCCAGCCGTAGTTGGCGCCGGGCATCAGGCGGTTGAGCTCGTCGCCGCCGCGTGAGCCGTGTTCGTGGGCGTAGATGACGCCGTTCACCACCACCACCACGCCCTGCGGGTTGCGGTGGCCGGTGCTGTAGATCTCGGGCAGGGCGCCGTCGCGCTTCACGAACGGGTTGTCGGCCGGTACCGTGCCGTCGGGGCGGATGCGCATGAACTTGCCCAGGTGGGTGTGCAGGCGCTGGGCGTCGGTGCGCTCCAGGTTGCCGTCGCCCATGCCAAACATCAGGGTGCCGTCGGGCAACCAGGCCATGCGGCCGCCGAAGTGCTGGGTGTCGGTCTTGGCCGGTTGCGAGGTGAAGACGGGCCGCAGGTCTTTCAGCTCGTT
>SBFS01000271.1 GCA_006227825.1 Burkholderiales bacterium
GAGCCCCTGCAGCTGATCAACGGCAAGGAAAAACTCACCCTGCGTTTCGACTGCAAGCCCTGCGAAATGCACGTGGTGGGCAAGATCAGGCGCGGGGTGCTGAACGCCGTGCCGGCCAGCCCGGTCAGGTTCTACCGCACGCGCCCGTCCACGGCCGCGGTGACGGCAAGCTGAGCCGGGAGATGGACTGACCGCCTGCGGTCACCGCCGCCGGTGCCTGCCTGGCATTCGAACAGGCGCCAGAGCCAGGCCAGATCCGGATGCGGCCGAACGCTGCCGTCAACGGGCCCCCTTCGGCCGGGGACCGCTCAGATGTACCCGGGCACCTGCTTCACATGCCGCATGTGCAGGCTCAGGCCCAGGGCGGCCATGTGGTTGCTGTTGCGCCCCAGGATCTGTTCCGACAGCGGGAGGAACTCGGTCTCCTCGTACTGGGCATGGGCCTGGTACTCGGCGACCAGCCGCTGGAGGTCGGAGACATCCAGCTCGGTGCTGTGCCCCTTGGCCACCTGCTTGAGCCCCTTTTCCAGGCTCTTCCAGAGCTTCTCGATTGCCCGGTGCTCATCGGTCAGGCGCTGGGCCATGGCCTTCACCCGCTGAAGCTCTTCGCCCGGCTGGGCGCTGGCCATGACGGCCGGAAACAGCTCCCGCTCCTCTTCCAGGTGGTGCTCGAAGATGGCCTCGCGGAAGAACTCCAGCGAATCCTCGGCGATCTTCCGGGCGCGCGCTGCCGGCTCCAGCAGGGCCGGCAGTTCGCCCAGCGTGTTCAGGCGGCGCAGGATGCCGACGTGGCAGTTGTTGAAGTTGCTGATCGGGGCGTCGGTGTTGACGGCGGGCGGGGCGGACATGCAGGGCTCCTGAGGATGATGGAGGTCTCCGTCCGCTGTCCGGGCACAGATGCTCAGTACACTGACGGTTGACTCTGGCGCCAGTCTATGCCTTGCCGGCCGTCAGGAGTTGACCCATGTCAACGGCCATGGCTGGCGCGGCCGGAAAAGCCGGCCGACCTGCTTCATCCCAACCAGCGACGCGCATTGCGCCACAGGCGCATCCACGGGCTCGGGTCGGACGGGCTGCCGCTGGTCCAGCTCATCTGGATGTTGCGGAACACGCGCTCGGGGTGCGGCATCATGGCCGTGAAGCGGCCGTCGGCCGTGGTCACCGCCGTCAGGCCGCCCGGGCTGCCGTTGGGATTGAACGGGTACTGCTCGGTCGCGGCGCCGGTGTTGTCCACGAAGCGCATGGCAGCCAAGGCCTGCGCCGGGTTGCCGCGGTGCCTGAAGTCGGCAAAGCCCTCGCCGTGTGCCACGGCGATGGGCAGCCGGCTGCCGGCCATGCCCTGCAGGAACAGGCTGGGCGAATCGAGCACCTCGACCATCGACAGGCGCGCCTCGAAGCGCTCGCTCTGGTTGGTGGTGAAGCGCGGCCAGGCTTCGGCCCCGGGGATGATGTCGGCCAGTTCGGCGAACATCTGGCAGCCGTTGCAAACGCCCAGCCCGAAGGTGTCGCCGCGGGCGAAGAAGTCCCGGAACTGCTCCGACAGCGCCGGGTTGAAGGTGATGCTGCGCGCCCAGCCGATGCCGGCGCCCAGGGTGTCGCCGTAGCTGAAGCCGCCGCAGGCGACCACGCCCTTGAAATCGGCCAGCCTTGCGCGGCCCGACTGCAGGTCGGTCATGTGCACGTCATAGGCCTCGAAACCGGCCTGTGTGAAGGCGTAGGCCATCTCCACATGCGAGTTCACCCCCTGCTCGCGCAGGATCGCGACCCTGGGCCTGGCCAGGTTCAGGAAAGGCGCGGCCACGTCTTCGAGCGGGTCGAAGGTCAGGCTCACATGCAGGCCGGGGTCCCCGGGTTGCCCGGCTGCGGCATGCTCGCTGTCGGCACAGGCCGGGTTGTCGCGCTGCCGGTTGATCTTCCAGCTCACGCTGTCCCAGACCTGCTGCAGGTCATGCAGCGACGCGCTGAAAATCACCTTCGTGTCGCGCCAGACCTGAAGCTGCCCCTTGCCCACGTCGATGGTCGAGGAAGCCGGGCGGGTCTTGCCCACGAAATGGCTGTGCCTGCTCAGGCCGTGCTCGCGCAGGGTCTGCATGACGGCGTTGCGGTCTTCCGTGCGCACCTGCAGCAGCACACCCAGCTCTTCGCTGAAGAGCGCCTTGAGGGTCAGCTCCTCGCGGCGGGCACCGACCTGCGACGCCCAGTTCTTGGCGTCGCCCGTGTCCATGCGGCTGTCGGAGATGCCGTCGCCTTCGGTGACCAGCATGTCCACGTTCAGCGCCACACCCACCTGGCCTGCAAAGGCCATCTCGGCGGCCGCGGCCAGCAGGCCTCCGTCCGAACGGTCGTGGTAGGCCAGGATCTGGCCCTTCGCGCGCAGAGCGTTCACCGCGTTGACCAGGTTGATGAGGTCCTGCGGGCTGTCCAGATCGGGGACTTCGTCTCCAGGCTGGCCCAGTGCCAGACCCAGCACGCTGCCCCCCAGCCGGTTGCGGCCCTTGCCCAGATCGACCAGCACCAGGGTGGTGTCCTCGATGTCACGGTCCAGTTGCGGCGTCAGCGTGCCACGCACATCCGCCAGCGTGGCGAAGGCGCTGACGATCAGGCTCACCGGCGAGGTGACTTTCTTCTGAACCCCGTCGGCGGTCCACTGGGTGCGCATGGACAGGCTGTCCTTGCCCACCGGGATGCTCACGCCCAGAGCAGGACACAGTTCCATCCCGACCGCCTTGACCGTGGCGTACAGGTCGGCATCCTCGCCGGGCTCGCCGCAGGCGGCCATCCAGTTGGCCGAGAGCTTGACGCGCGGTAGCTCGATGGGCGCGGCCAGCAGGTTGGTGATGGCCTCGGCGACCGCCATGCGGCCCGACGCGGCGGCGTTGATGGACGCCAGCGGCGTGCGCTCGCCCATGCTCATGGCCTCGCCGGCGAAACCGGCGTAGTCGGCCAGGGTCACGGCGCAGTCGGCCACGGGCACTTGCCAGGGGCCCACCATCTGGTCCCGGTGGGACAGCCCCCCCACGGTGCGGTCGCCGATGGTGATCAGGAAGCGCTTGGAGGCCACCGTCGGGTGGCTCAGCACGTCGATGACGGCCTTCTCCAGAGGGACGCCGGTCAGGTCCATGGGCTTGAATGCGCGCTGGACGGTCTTCACGTCGCGGTGCATCTTGGGCGGCTTGCCCAGCAGCACGTCCATCGGCATATCGACAGCAGCCCCCACGCTCCCCACTGCGTGTGGTTCGCTGCCCCCCGAGGGGGCTGTGCTTGCTTGGGACGGCCCGGCGCGGCGCACGGCGTCTTCGTTGCCCACGAAGAGGTGGCGTTCTTCGGTGGCCACGCCGACAACGGCAAACGGACACCGTTCGCGGTCGCAAAAAGACTTGAACTGCTCCAGCGACCCGGGCGCGATGGCCAGCACGTAGCGCTCCTGGCTCTCGTTGCACCAGATCTCCTTGGGCGCCAGGCCGCTCTCCTCCAGAGGCACGGCGCGCAGGTCGAAGCGGGCGCCACGGCCGGCGTCGTTCACCAGCTCGGGGAAGGCGTTGGACAGGCCGCCCGCGCCCACGTCGTGGATGAACAGGACCGGGTTCCTGTCCCCCTGCGCCCAGCAGTGGTTGATGACCTCCTGCGCGCGGCGCTCGATCTCGGGGTTGCCGCGCTGGACCGAATCGAAGTCCAGCGAGGCGGCGTTGGTGCCGGTGGCCATCGAACTGGCGGCGCCGCCGCCCATGCCGATCTTCATGCCCGGGCCGCCGAGCTGGATGAGCAGCGTGCCGGCAGGAAAATCGATCTTCTGGGTCTGGCCGGCGTCGATCTGGCCCAGGCCACCCGCGATCATGATGGGCTTGTGGTAGCCACGGGTCACGCCGCCCACATCCTGTTCGTACTCACGGAAATAGCCCAGCAGGTTGGGCCGCCCGAACTCGTTGTTGAAGGCGGCGCCGCCCAGCGGACCTTCGGTCATGATCTGCAGCGGGCTGGCGATATGCCCGGGCTTGCCGCCCGGCTGATCGCTCATGCCGCCCCAGAGCCTGGAGACGGTGAAGCCGGTCAGGCCGGCCTTGGGCCTGGAGCCGCGGCCGGTCGCGCCCTCGTCGCGGATCTCGCCGCCCGCGCCGGTGGAGGCGCCGGGGAAAGGGGAAATCGCGGTCGGGTGGTTGTGGGTCTCCACCTTCATCAGGATGTGGTGCTGCGCGGCCTCGGCCTGGTAGGCCGGCGCGGCGTCGCCGCCGGCCCGCGCGACAAAGCGCTCCAGCCGGTGCCCTTCCATGATGGAGGCGTTGTCCGAGTACGCCACGATGGTGTGCTGCGGGCTCGTCTGGTGCGTGTGGCGGATCATGCCGAACAGGCTCTTGTCCTGCGCCACGCCGTCGATGGTGAACTGCGCGTTGAAGATCTTGTGCCGGCAGTGCTCGCTGTTGGCCTGCGCGAACATCATCAGCTCGACGTCGGTCGGGTTGCGCTTGAGGCCGCTGAAGGCATTGACCAGGTAATCGATCTCGTCGTCGGCCAGGGCCAGCCCCCAGTCGGTGTTGGCCTTCTCCAGGGCCGCGCGGCCGCCACCGAGCACATCGACATGCTCCATGGGCGCCGGGTGCAGCTCGGTGAACAGGGCCTCGGCCTGGCTGCGTTCGGTGGTCACCGATTCGGTCATGCGGTCGTGCAGCAGGTCGGCCACCGCGCGCATCTGCTCCCCGGAGAGGCTGGCCCTGCCCAGCAGTCCGCTCCTGACGGACACCCGGAACTCGACCAGGCGCTCGACCCGGTGCAGCACCAGACCGCAGTTGCGGGCGATGTCGGTGGCCTTGGAGGCCCAGGGTGAGACCGTGCCCGGACGGGGCATCACATACAGCGCCGGCGCGCCCGCCTGCTCGGCGGCGGCGAAGGCCTCGGTGACCGGCTCGCCATAGGTCAGCAACTGTCCCAGGCGTTCGACCGAGCCGCTGTCGGGTGCGGCATCGAAGGATGCCAGATGCACGAAACGGGCCGAGAGGCCCGTGATCCTGTCGGAAACCGCCTGCAGGCGGGGCAGGACTTGCCGGACTTTGAAGTCGCTGATGGCATTGCCACCATGGAAAAAGCGCAGGTGCAGGGACACGGCGGGTGGCCTTGGTCAGGTTGACCGGTGGGGTCGGTGGAAACCCGCAATTTTAGCCGTGCGCACGGTCCACCCCGGGCGGACCGGGGCCATGGCGAGGCGCCACACCCGCGGCGGCATGCGATGGGATAATCCGGCCCCATGAGCACCACCTACAAAGACGAGGCCGGCATCGAGGCCATGCGGCTGGCCTGCCGCCTGGCGTCCGAAGTGCTGGATTACCTCACGCCCCTGATCCGCCCCGGCATCACCACGGGCGAGATCGACCGCCTGGCGGCCGACTACATGAAGCAGCAGGGAACCGTCTCGGCCACCATCGGCTACCAGCCCAGCGGCTACCCGCCCTTTCCCGGCCACCTGTGCACCTCGCTCAACCATGTCGTCTGCCACGGCATCCCGGGCGACAAGATGCTCAAGAAGGGCGACATCCTCAACGTCGACGTGACCGTCATCAAGGACGGCTGGTACGGCGACAACAGCCGCATGTTCCTCATTGGCGGCGAGGCCGCCTGCAGCGTGGCCGCAAGGCGCCTGTGCCAGGTGACCTACGAGGCGATGTGGAAAGGCATCGAGATGGTGCGGCCCGGTGCCCGGCTCGGCGACATCGGCCATGCCATCCAGACCTATGCCGAGGCCAACGGCTATTCGGTGGTGCGCGAGTTCTGCGGCCACGGCATCGGCCAGCGTTTCCACGAGGAGCCCCAGGTGCTGCATTACGGCCGGCCCGGAACCATGGAGGAACTCAGGCCGGGCATGACCTTCACCATCGAGCCCATGATCAATGCCGGCCGGCGGGACATCAAGGAGACAGGGGACGGCTGGACCATCGTCACCCGCGACCGCTCGCTGTCGGCCCAGTGGGAACACACCGTGCTGGTCACGCCTTCGGGCTACGAGGTGCTGACCCTCTCGGCCGGCAGCCCGCAGCCCCCGGCTTTCGTCCGGTCGTCCGCGTCACCCGTGGCGGCCTGAAGGCAGCCTCAAGGCGGCCCCCAGTCCCGCACAGACAGCGCATCATGTCCCTCGGTGACCTGCAAGAGCTCAAGCGGCAGTACCGCGAAGGCAAGGCCGGTGTGTTCGTCCGGCTGGGCGTCACCGGCTCCTCCACCCGCGGCGTGTCCAGCGGCTTGCGCCAGCTCGCCCGCCTGACCGACCGCACCCTGGGCGAACTCTGGCGCAGGGCCGGGCTGGGGCCGGCCTGCTCGCTGGTGGCCGTCGGCGGCTACGGGCGGGGTGAGCTGTTTCCCTTCTCCGACGTCGACGTGCTGGTTCTGGTGCCCGACGGCACCCGCGTCGACGGGGATGAAACCCTCAAGGCCCGGCTGGAGGCCTTCATCGGCGCCTGCTGGGACGTGGGCCTGGAGATCGGATCGAGCGTGCGCACCCTGGCCGAATGCGTGGACGAGGCCCGGCGCGACGTGACGGTGCAGACGTCCCTGCTCGAGAGCAGGCTGATCATCGGCAGCCGGCCCGCCTACCGGCGACTGGTCGAGGCCCTCTCCGAGGCCATGGACCCGCGAGCCTTCTTCGTTGCCAAGATGCTGGAGATGCGCCAGCGGCACAACAAGTTCGAGAACACCCCGTATGCGCTCGAGCCCAACTGCAAGGAGTCGCCGGGCGGGCTGCGCGACCTGCAGGTGATCCTGTGGGTGTCGAAGGCCGCCGGCTTCGGACGCAGCTGGGACGAACTGGCCCGCCGTGGCCTGGCAACGCCGCTGGAGGCGCGCCAGATCAAGGCCAACGAGGCCTTGCTCACGCTGATCCGGGCCCGTCTGCACCTGCTGGCCAACCGGCGCGAGGACCGCCTCGTGTTCGACCTGCAGAACACCGTGGCCGAGTCGTTCGGCTACCGCTCCCAGATGCCCGAGCCGCCGGTGCCCGGTGCCCGCCGGTCAGGCCAGTTGCGGCGTGCCAGCGAAGCGCTGATGAAGCGCTACTACTGGGCGGCCAAGGCCGTGGCCCAGCTCAACCAGATCCTGCTGCTGAACATCGAGGAGCGGCTCAAGCAGGACGAAGCCAGCGCGGGTGACCCGCTGCGCCCGATCAACGAGCGCTTCTTCGAGAAGGCCGGCATGCTGGAGGTGGCCAGCGACCACCTGTACGTGCAGCAGCCCCACGCCATCCTGGAGACCTTCCTGCTCTACCAGACCACCGTCGGCATCAAGGGCCTTTCGGCGCGGACACTGCGCGCCCTGTACAACGCCCGCCCGGTGATGAACGCCGCCTTCCGGCGCGATCCGGTCAACCGGCAGACCTTCCTGCGCATCCTGCAGCAGCCCGAGGGCATCACGCACGCCATGCGCCTGATGAACCAGACGTCGGTGCTGGGCCGATACCTCTGGGTTTTCCGCAACATCGTCGGCCAGATGCAGCACGACCTGTTCCACGTCTACACGGTGGACCAGCACATCCTGATGGTGCTGCGCAACGTGCGCCGCTTCTTCATTGCCGACCATTCGCACGAGTACCCGTTCTGCTCGCAGCTGGCCGCCGGCTGGGACAAGCCCTGGATCCTCTACATCGCCGCGATCTTCCACGACATCGCCAAGGGGCGAGGTGGCGACCATTCCGACCTGGGTGCGCGCGATGTGCGCACCTTCTGCCGGCAGCACGGCATCGCCCGCGCCGATGCCCGGCTGATCGAATTCCTGGTCGCCGAACACCTGACCATGAGCCGCATGGCCCAGAAGGAGGACCTCAGCGACCCCCAGGTGATCGCCGGTTTTGCCCGGCGCGTCGGCAGCGAGCGGTACCTGACGGCCCTGTACCTGCTGACCGTGGCCGACATCAGGGGTACCAGCCCCAAGGTCTGGAACGCCTGGAAGGGCAAGCTGCTGGAAGACCTCTACCGGTACACGGCCCGGGCCCTGGGCGGCAGCGCGCCCGACCCCGGCGCCGTGGTCGAGGGCCGCAAGCGGGAGGCGCTGGCCATCCTGGCCCTGCACGCCCTGCCCCACATGGCCCACAAGGCGCTGTGGGACACGCTGGACCTGAGCTACTTCATGCGCCACCAGGCGGACGACATCGCCTGGCACACCCGTGTCCTGAGCAGGCAGCTGGCCCAGCACGCCCGTACGGCGTCCCACCCGGAGCCGGCGGCGACCCAGGCGGACGACCGGGCCATCGTCCGGGCCCGGCTCTCGCCCGAGGGCGAGGGCCTGCAGGTGCTGGTCTATGCGCGCGACCAGAGCGACCTGTTCGCCCGCATCTGCGGCTATTTCGACACCTCGGACTTCAGCATTCTGGACGCCCGCATCCACACCACCCGCGACGGGCACGTGCTCGACACCTTCCAGGTGGTGGCGCCCAGCCTGTCGGACCACTACCGCGAGCTCATTGCCATGGTCGAGCGCAACCTGGCGACCACCATCGACGAGCAGGGCCCCCTGCCACCGCCGAGCAAGGGGCGTCTGTCCCGCCGGGTCAAGAGCTTCCCGGTCACACCCCGGGTGGACCTGCGCCCCGACGACAGGGCGCAGCACTGGCTGCTCAGCGTGTCGGCCAGCGACCGTTCAGGACTGCTCTATGGCATATCGCGGGTGCTTGCGCGCCACAAGATCAATGTCCAGCTGGCCAAGATCACGACGCTGGGCGAACGGGTCGAGGACACGTTTCTCATCAGCGGACCGTCGCTGCAGGTCAACAAGCGGCAGATCGAGATCGAAACCGAACTCCTGGAGACGCTCTCCTCGGCCGGCTGAGCCGGTGCCTCACGCGCAAGGCCTCGCCAGCGGACAGGAAAGGCCTTATAATGAAAGGCTTTACAACTTGCGGCAAGTACGGCAATACCTCCCTGGCGGGTGATTGCTGCGGCTGTCGCACCTGACCTGCGAGGACGCGCCATGAAAGAAGGCATTCACCCCAACTACCGCGAAGTGTGCTTCGTGGATCTGTCCAACAACTTCAAGTTCGTGACCCGTTCCTGCGTGAACACCAAGGAAATGGTCAAGATGGACGATGGCCGTGAGCTGCCGCTTTACAAGCTGGACACCTCGAGCGAATCGCACCCCTTCTACACCGGGACCCAGAAGAGCGTGGACAACATGGGTGGCCGCGTGGAGAAGTTCCGCAACCGCTACGCCAAGACGGCCAAGTGAGCGGTCGTGGGTCGCGCAGCCCTGCTGCGAGGCCCACCCCGGCAAGCAGCCTTCGAGGCTGCTTTTTTTTCGCCCCGGGCTGACGGAGCGGCCGCCAGCGACGATACTGCGCTCAAGCCGCCCTGTCCCTGTGCCCTTTTGGCATCCCGGGGGCCCACCCCGATCGTGCCAACGTGAACAGTCCCAAGCCCGCCATCGTCACGCAGGCTGCCGTGCGCCCGCTTCCCAGGGTGGCGCTGCTGCTGTTCTGCCTGCTTTACGTGCTGCCGGGCTTTCTCGGCCGCGACCCCTGGAAGAACGAGGACCTGTCCGCCTTCGGGGTCATGCGGGCTCTGGCCGTGGGCGAGAGCGATTGGTGGCAGCCCGGCGTGCTCGGTCTGGCGCCGGACGCACCCGGCTGGCTGCCTTACTGGCTGGGCGCACTGGCCATTCGCGCCCTGCCCTTCCTCGACATGGACACCGCTTCCCGTGTCCCCTTCATGGCCCTGCTTGGCCTGACCCTGGCCTCCACCTGGTACGCGGTCTACCATCTGGCGCGGCTCCCGGCCGCCCAGCCGGTGGCGTTCGCGTTCGGGGGTGAAGCCAGCCCGCGCGACTACGCCCGGGCCATGGCCGACGGCGGTCTGCTCGCGCTGATGGCATGCCTGGGTCTGGCCCAGCTCTCGCACGAGACCACGCCGGAAGTTGCCCGGCTGGCCTTTGGCGCCGTCATGATGCTGGCCATGGCCCGCCTGAGCCGAGGCGGGTCTCCCTGGGCGGCCGTGGTGACATCGGTGCTGGCCCTGCTCGCGCTGCTGCTGAGCGGCATGGGCTGGCCGGCCGTCTGGCTGCTCGCCGGCTGGCTGTTTCTGTCATTCGGGGCTGTGCCCGGGCCTGCGGCCCCGACCGGAGCACAGGAAGGGCTCGACCGCCACCGGGCTGCCCTGCTGGCGGGGGCCGTGCTGGGATTGGCCGTCGTGGTCCTGTCCTGGCTTCAGGGGTGGCTGCCCGAGCCGGCGTGGCCGAGCCCGCGGCCGGGTGGCTGGGGCAGTTACGGCCGCATGCTGGTCTGGTTCACCTGGCCCGCCTGGCCGCTGGTGCTCTGGACCTTGTGGCGCTGGCGCCGCCAACTCGCCAGCCCGCATCTTGGCTTGCCGCTGTGGGCCGTGGCGGTGGGACTGGCCAGCAGTGCCTGGTCCGATCACAGCGACCGCACGCTGCTGGTGGCCCTGCCGGCCTTTGCCATGCTGGCCGCTTTTGCCCTGCCCACGCTCAGGCGCAGCGCGGCCGCGCTCATCGACTGGTTCACCCTGCTGTTCTTCAGCTTCTGCGCGCTGGTGATCTGGGTGGTTTGGGTGGCCATGCAGACCGGGATCCCGGCCAAGCCTGCCGCCAACGTGGCCCGGCTGGCACCGGGATTCACTGCCGAGTTCTCGCTGGGCCTGTTCATGATCGCCGCGGCGGCGACCCTGGCCTGGCTGGGGCTGGTGGCGTGGCGCGTGGGCCGTCATCCCCAGGCGATCTGGAAGAGCCTGGTGCTGCCGGCCAGCGGCGCCATCCTGTGCTGGCTGCTGCTGATGACGCTCTGGCTGCCCCTGCTGGACTATGGCCGCAGTTACGGCCCCCTCGCCCGCCGTCTCGCCAG